>CAZKCB010000064.1:0-9563 GCA_964550965.1 uncultured Oscillospiraceae bacterium | reverse complement strand
ACTGTAGTTGGAACTTTTTTTCTCGTTTCTTTGAGCTCTTTTTTTATTTTTGAACGATTTCTTTGTTAATCTCCCTCAAGCTTTGTATTAAGTTTGCCCTTCGCGACTTCCTGCAAGATAGCGGAGGCTTCCTGAACCGGTGCGATCACAGCGTCGAGCGTGTCATTGATGCCCTTGATGACGTTGCAGTACTCTCCGTTGAATTTTTCGATATGCCCTCTCGCCGAGAGATTTCCTTTGACTGCATTTTCGGACAAGATCCGGGTTTCTTCGATCAGTTCCTTGATCGTTTCGATCGTCAAAACCATTGTCGGCACCAAGCGGTCTTCGTCACAGCGTTTTCCGAGATCTTTGAGTCCTTGTAAATCTTTGAAGTCTCCGGCCGCCATATTAATAAGCACATCTACGGTGCTGTTGACGCGCCAACCGACCTGATTGATCGAAGTTGCGATCTCATTGAATATGCCTTGGTAGGTTCCATTGACTGTGACCCCATAGTCATTGAGCGTCATCCGGCTCAATACGTCGCGTCCTTCAACAAGTCCGCCAAGGCCGTCGATACAGTCATTTATGCTTTGTTTGACCTTATTGAAATCTCCCTGATACTCTTCCGTGACTTTCTCCGGGATATTTCCATTTCCGATCTGTCCCATATAATTCTGGGATGTCTCTATGAAATCGATCAAAATATCAACAGTGGCATTGATCCCTCCAACCATCTCTGCATAGGTCCCTTTGAGGAGGCTTTCATCTTCCCTGTATTTAAACTGTCCTTCGCCGATGTTCTTCGTGATCCGTCCAATGGCATCCGCGATACCTAAAATCGTACCTCTGACAACTGCGAGATTATCGATCAGTGCTTTGTACTCGCCTTTATAGTTGTTCTCATGGATTTCAAAGACTTCTCCTGCCGATATCTTTTCGATGTAACCAAAGGCCTCTCTAAGGGGCACCACAATGGCATCCAAGGTAGCGTTGAACCCGCTGATAATGTCCTTGAATCCTCCTTCAAAGGCTTCTGCGTTTCCTCTTTCTTCGAGTTCTCCGTTTACAGCATTTCCGACGAGAATATTGCTTTCTTCTATCAGTGCGCGGAGATTATTTACGACGGCCATCAAACTGATAGAGAGTATATCCTTAGAAGACCTTGAAACGAGTTCGACAGACATATCTCCTTTTGCAATGCGTTCGGCTGCTTCAGATTGTATTTTTATGCCGTCAGCCATTGCTATAAAGGAAGCCGTCAGTTCTCCGATTTCATCATTTGATGTTACCTCGAGAGAAATATCGGCATCACCTAAAGCAAGCTGGTCAGAAACATCTTTGAGCCTTCTGATGGGCTTGCTGATCATGTTTCCTAAGAAAACTGCGGCAATGATTCCAAGAAGGATCATGACTATCGCTGTGGCAATGATAATATAGGTGATCTTGGTGACATCAGCAAGAACCTCTGCTTCATCGGCTACAACGCCGAGGATAAAATCTGTTCCGGGAACCGGAGCCATACCCGCAATGCGGTTTCCTGCATCCACCGAATACTTCACGATTGCTTCCTGGTTCATTCCAGCGTCCTTATAGGCCATTCCGAAACTTTTGAAGACGCCATCGTTTGCAATATCATCAATAACATTTTGCTGGTTTAAGACATATTCCACATTTGCATGTGCATTCATGGTTCCCGTAGAATCCAAGAGGAAAGCATAACCTTTTTCTCCAAAGGCTAAGGCTCCAACTACCTCTGAAAGGTAGTTTGCATCTCTGCTTGCAATCAAAGCGCCTACTACTTTCCCATTCGCTTTGATCGGCGCCGCTTCAATAATTATGGGCTCTCCGGTTGCCTTGCTTATCATGACTGTAGAAATGTTGAGTTCTCCAGCAAAGACTTTTTTCACATACTCCCGCTCAGAGACATCCACGCTTGCTTCTGTTTTCACATCTTTAGCCATCAAATCCGGCGTGACGATATACATATTTATATAGCCAAGCCGTTCCACTTCCGGAGAAAGAGAGGACTTCTGTGTCTCCCATTCCATTGCTGTCGTTCTGGCTCTAAGTGCGACTTCATTAAGCACGGAGAGATCCCTGTCGATCTTTGCTGCAATGTATTTTGCGTCTTCCTTTGCCTGAGACTGAATTGCAACGTCTGTTGAATTTAGCAGCGCGTATTTAGCGAGTTGTGTAAAGACTACGCCAAACACGAGTGAAACGATTACGATCAATAGCCCCACAATTTTAGCGATTTTTCTTGATAGTGTAGCGTTTAGTTGAATGCCTCGGTTACTATTTCCTCAACCAAGCCTTTGTATTTTTAATTGAATGTGCTGTTTAAATCAAAACAAAGGTTAAAGAGCAGGCGAAGGTTTTCTGATCCCTTCGCTTTTTTTGCGGAAACGCCAGTTATTTTCTTGGGTTTACACGTTAAAGCTTAGTTCTAATATTTATCAAATTCATTGTCATCAAGCATGATCCTGCTCTTTGCTGTTTTCGGAGCTTTGTAAGCCTGCTCTCCGCTGTCGCTCGCAAGAAGCTTTCTCTCCATTCCAGAAAGTACTCCTGTGCCCTTTCTGAGTTTGAATCCTCCAACCATCTCCTTGAGGAGTTCTGCCTGGCTCGAAAGTTCTTCACTTGCTGCCGCGCTTTCATCAGCGGTTGCGGAATTGTTTTGTACGACCTGCGAAACATGCTCGATTCCCAGATTGACCTGCGCGATTCCGGAAGCCTGCTCATTCGATGCGCTTGCAATGTTTCCAACAAGCGTCGCTGATTTTTCGATTCCTTCAGCGATCTCATTTAATGCTTCGGCTGTTGCATTTGCAAGTTTTGTCCCCGTTTCAACCTTGCTGATCGATCCTTCGATGAGCGCCGTTGTTTCCTTGGCAGCCTGTGCACTTTTTGCAGCGAGGTTTCTTACTTCTTCTGCTACAACAGCAAAGCCTTTTCCGTGCTGTCCTGCTCTTGCTGCTTCGACTGCTGCATTAAGGGCCAAAATGTTTGTCTGGAAAGCGATATCGTCGATAACTTTGATGATCTTCGAAATATTTGCCGAAGATTCATTGATCTCAGTCATTGAGGAAAGCATTCCTCTCATTTGTTCGTTGCCTTTTACGCCATTCTGCCTTGCAATGTCGGAGAGTTCATGGGCCTGATTCGCATTGACCGCATTTTGCTTCGTCTGATTTGCGATTTCAGTAACCGAAGCGGTAAGTTCTTCAACCGTACTGGCTTGCTCTGTTGAGCCTTGTGACAAGGCTTGGCTTGCATCGGATACCTGTTTTGCTCCGGATGCGACTTGCTCTGCAGCCTCATTGATTTCACTGAGTGCCTGCGAGAGCGAAACACTGATATTGTTGAGCGAGTCTTTGATTGCAATAAAGTCACCTTTGTATTCTGCGGTGATGTTTTGATCCATGTTTCGGTTGCCCATTTCGGCAAGGACTTCGGAAATCTCTCCTACATAACTCTGGAGATTATCGATCGTTTCATTCAACGCATTTTTGATTTCTGCATGATCGCCTTTATAATCGCCTTCCATCTTCGTATGGAGATTACCTCTTGCGACTTCCTGGAGGACCGCCGAGGCTTCCTGTATCGGTGCGATCACGGCATTAAGCGTCTCATTGATACCTTCGATGACTTTTCCGTATTCTCCGTTAAACTTATTAGAATCTCCTCTGACCGAAAGATTTCCTTTGACTGCGCCATCCGAAAGTACACGCGTTTCCTGGACAAGATCCCTGATTGTTTCGATCATTAGGATCACAGAGGGCATCAGCTCATCACTTTCACTTCTTTTTCCGACTTTCTTGAGATCTTCAAGATCGATCAGGTTGCCAAGAGCCACACGATTGACGATTTCTATGACATGATTGACTCTGTTGGAAACCATATTGATGGAATCCGAAATTTCACTGTAGATTCCAAGATAGGATCCATCGACAGTCTTCGAATAGTCATTGTTGCTCATACGTTCAAGAACATCTTTTCCTTCTTTCAATGCGCCAAGACCGTCGATGCAGTCATTGATGCTTTGTTTGACTTTATTGAAATCTCCTTCATATTCCTCTGTGACTTTTGCAGGAATATTTCCTTTTCCGATCTGGCCCATGTAGTTCTGTGCAGTCTCAATGAAATTGATCAGAATATTGACTGTCGCATTGATCCCTGTAACCATTTCAGCATAAGCACCGTTCAAAACGCTTGCATCTTCTCTGTATGCGAACTGGCCTTCTCCTATATTTTTTGTGATTCGGCCCGTGGCTTCTGCAATTGCATAGATCGCCTTTCTGACCATCGCGAGATTATCGATCAGCTCTTTATATTCACCCTTGTAGTTGTTGTCTGCGATTTCAAAAGCTTCACCCATGGATATCTTCTGAATATAGCCGAAAGCTTCTCTAAGGGGCACTACGATAGCATCCAAGGTAGAATTGAAGCCTTCAATAATTTTCTTATAGCCGCCTTCAAACTGATTTGCATTGCCTCGGGTCTCCAACTTTCCTTCTACTGCAGCAATCGTGAGGTCCTCTGATTCTGCAACCAGGTCTCTCAATGCCTTGATCACCGACGACATACTGATTGCAAGGATGTCTTTCTCGGAGCGAGGAGTTACATCTATGGAGAGATTTCCGGCCGCGATTTGCTGGGCAGCCTCGGCTTGCTCCTTCATATTCAAGGCAATATCAACAAAGCCTCTTCCCAACAAACCGATCTCATCATTTCGATTTAGATGCTTTTCGTCGATTTGAACA
This sequence comes from uncultured Oscillospiraceae bacterium, assembly GCA_964550965.1. GTDB lineage: Bacteria > Bacillota > Clostridia > Peptostreptococcales > Anaerovoracaceae > STD2-154. Next base: position 4,815 of record CAZKCB010000064.1, on the reverse strand, counting down.
TCGGTATCACCAAGCACAAGAAGTTTTGATTTTTCCGCAATTCCGCGAAGCGGTTTTGAAATCGTTCTGCTTACAAAAGTATTTGATATCAGGAATAAAATAATACTGGTAATGATAATCATGATTGCTACGATAGGAATCAGTTTATTTACCTTCGCAAGTTCTTCATTTACACTTATGTCTGTTCCTACAATACCAACTGTTTTGCCCTTCGAGTCAAGAATAGGCGCAAATCCGGAAACGAGGAGCCCATAATCCGGTCCGTAATCCTGCGCTTCGGTATAACGTCCTACGCCGTCGCCGAAAACCAATCCTGTCTGCTCAGCAAAGATGTTCTTGGGGTCGGTGTATCCTAAATAGCCCCAGTCCTTTTGGCTTTCATCTTCGAGATACCCGGAAATAATGTATTTGTAATTATCCCCGTCATCTACCATGGAATATACATAAGTGGCAGCGTTTCTTTTCTTTATGTCACCCATAACCGCTTTGGTCTGATTAAAATATTCATCCTCAACGCCTGTATTATCATAGGTAACAAAACGGTCTCCATCGATTTCCGCCGCAATTGATTGCGAAATCGCCAACGCTCTTTCACCCGTAAGCTTCAGCGCATTATCTCTGTAGCTGAAATAACAAAAGATGCCAATGACTAATGTGCTGATCATAATAGCAGCAATCAGTATTGTTGAGATTCTTCCTCCGATTGACCCATCCTTAGCTTTGCTTCTTTTCATGTTCCGTTCCTTTCCTCTCCCTCTTCTCAGCCAAAACTTCAAACTTGTTTTTACGCTTACTAAATTCGGCCATCCGAATAGCAATTTTACTGCTACTGGGTAGTTTGCAGAATTTAAGTAATATCTTTGTTATATGGTTCGATCTAGCAAATTTCAATTGCATGAATTGCAATTTTTAAAACAATTAGAATGGAAATTAAATGATTCGGCATCCATTTTTTGATTTACATTTCATTGCTATTGAAGGATATTACCCAGTATTTTATCATCTAAACGTTTTTTGAATATCTCCCCCAATTCGCATTGACATTTTCTATACTAATATTGAAAAAAATGCCTTATATTTGCTGAACCGCAAAATTTGTGCATTAAAAAACGATACTTAAATCTCACAACATTTTCTTAGATGGAATTGTAATCAGAAGATTGAAAAGCATAAAAAAACAGTACCCTACATAAAAAATAGTATATCGATTGACATCGAACTATTTTTATCATAGACTACTGTTTTCACAAAATTCTCACAATTATAGGCTAAAATTTAATTTCGTTGGAAAAAGCCATTTCTTTTTCGGCATAATAGGGCATTTCATTAAAATTTTGCGCATTATCAGCTAAAAGCCTTGCCGCTCCGACATAGTCGGAGTCTGTGCTTTTTAAAAGCTTAAAGCTGCCAACCATCTGTTTGAGTAATTCCGATTGGCTGAAAAGTTCTTCGCTCGCCGCTGCACTTTCCTCGGCTGTCGCAGAGTTGTTCTGAACGACCTCAGACACCTGTTCGATCCCCATATTGATCTGAGATATCCCAGAGGCCTGGTCATTTGATGCCTGCGCAATTTGAGAAACCAAAGATGTCGTTTTTTCGATGCCTGAAACGATTTCCCCGAGAGCATTTGCGGTTTCTTCGGCAAGTTTGCTTCCTGCATGTGCTTTGATGATCGACCCCTCGATCAGGTTTGTGGTTTCTTTTGCGGCGTCAGCGCTTCTTCCGGCAAGATTTCTCACCTCTTCGGCAACAACGGCAAAGCCTTTACCATGCTGTCCTGCCCGTGCCGCTTCAACGGCGGCATTCAGTGCCAGTATATTTGTTTGGAACGCAATGTCATCAATGACCTTGATGATTTTTGAAATGTTTGCTGATGATTGGTTGATTTCATTCATCGAATCAAGCATTCCCTGCATTCTTTCATTTCCCTTTATGCTGTTGCGCATCGCTTCATCGGTAAGCACTTTAGCTTCATTGGCGCTGACCGCATTTTTCTTCGTCTGATCTGCGATTTCAGTAATGGAGGCCGTAAGTTCCTGCAGGGTGCTGGCCTGCTCCGTCGAACCCTGGGAAAGAGACTGACTTGCCTCAGAAACCTGTCGGGATCCCGAAGTAACTTGCTCAGCTGCAATATCAATATCTCCAAGGATCTGGGAAAGCGATATGATGATATTATTCAAGGAGTCCTTGATCGTAATAAAGTCGCCCTTATAGTCAGCTGTGATCGCCTGATCCAGATTTCCATTTCCGATTTCAGAAAGCACTTCTGAAATTTCGTTGATATAGCTTCGTATATTCCGGGTAGTTTCATTCAATGCTTCCTTGATTTCAGCATGATCGCCATGATAATCGCCTACCATCTCGACCTGAAGATTACCTCTTGCCATCTCCTGCAACACGGCCGAAGCCTCCTTGATCGGTTCTGTGACGGCGTCAAGGGTTTCATTTACGCCATTCATGATCTTTGCAAAATCTCCGCCGTGCTTTGAAGCATCTGCTCTATAGGAAAGGTCTCCTTTTACGGCTTCCTCTGCCAGCAGATTGACATCCGCGACCATCGCATGGATTCCTTCGGTTGCAAGTTTTAAATGATCTCTGATTTCAGAGAAATTCTGATGCTCGATAATCGTAAATTCATTGCCCTTGCTCACATGGAAATCCAAATCAAGCGATCCCTTTGAAAGTTTGGAAAGATTATCTGAAAGTCTTGCAACCTCTATGCCCGAATATTTGTCAGCTTCTATAATGATGGTGTCATCCTGAACGATTTCGATGTGTCCGATCGGTTCACCTTGGTCATTATACAGGTAAGAAGAACTGATTTGGAAATGCAGATCATCCTTTGCAAACGCGCTTTCATTTTTGCCGTTCCCAAGCGCACAGATCCCGCAGTCTGCCGTTCCACAGATTTCGGTGCCCCAATTGCTGCAAGAGGTCCCGAGGGCATCTGCACGTTTGATTCCAGACATTTCTTCCGTTGCTTTATTGATGAAAGTCCAGTTCATATCCATGTCGGTGACGGACACAGGGAAAGGCACACCGTCAAGAATGCCTTCAAGCCAGGACACCTTTTCAACAACCAGATGGAAGGTTTCATTGATATCTTTGATGATTTTCTGGAAATCATTGCGATAAGCAGATAAATCAATGTTATAAGCAAGTTCTCCTTCGCGAACGGCTTTAAGCAATTTGCGAGAATCTTCTGCAAGGATCTCAATTTCATCAATGCCCGCGTTGATCCCGCAGCGGATCCGTTCGTAATTGCCGGTGTATTCTCCTATGATTTTTTCAGGCAGGTCGCCATTTCCGATTCTTTCGGTATAGTCCGCAAGGATATTTGTCTGCGCTCCTACAAAATCAAGGGTTTCATTAAAATCTTTTATTACTTCCCGGTATCCGCCATCGTAATTTTCGATGTTTCCCCGATGTTCAAAATTACCGTTGGCCACAGCATTCTTAACTTTTTTTGCCTCTTGCGCCATATCTCGAAGCGTTTCAGAAAGTGTTGCTATGCGAAAAAAAAGCGCATCTTGCGCAAAGGGTGCAGCAGCATCAAATGAAAAATCTCCCTGCGCGATCTTTTCAATCAGCAAGGCGTGCGCTTTTCTGCTTTCGATCAAGGTTCCGCAAGCTTTCATCAAATCACCGGTTTCGCCGGTTTTCGTCATATCAACTTCTACGGAATGATCTCCGAGCGCTATTTTTTTCAAAGCTTCAGTCAATTCAATAATCGGTTTCCCAAAAAAGTGATTTAATAGAATGGACAATAAAATACAAAGAAGTAAAGTGAAGCCGATTGTCCCGATAAAACTATTAAGGGCAGTGGCTGCAGTTCGATAAGCCATGATACTGATTGTCCCAAAGCCCAACAGCCCGACAAGTGCAATGATACTAGTAATCTTTGTGCCGATTTTCATGTTTCGCTCCTCCGGTTATTCTGTTGATTTATTTTTTTAATTCTCGATTATGGAAGGAATCGTCTCTGCCATCAGGAGTTCTTCGCAGTCCAATAGAAGCTGAACTTTGTCTCCAGCCTTACCGATTCCCTGAATGTATTTATTGTCTGCATTTGTCTTTGTCTCCGGTGGGGATGCGATATTCTCGTCTGAAATATTCAAAACCTCATCTACATTATCTACGATCAATCCGACAGGGATCTGCTTGACTTCGATAACAATAATGCAGGTCCTGTCATCATACGGAATGGATTCCTTATTAAACTTTAACCTCATATCGATCAGAGGTATGATTTTCCCACGCAGATTTATGATTCCCTTGACGTAAGCAGGCACCTCAGGTACCTTTGTGATTGCTTGCATCCCAATGATCTCTGTCACATGCCGTATCTCGATGCCGAACACTTCAGCGCCTAAAGCAAAGGTCAGATATTTCCCATATTGAGTATCTTCCTGACGTTCCATGCTTTCATCTATCTTTTCCGCCATTTCAATTTCTCCTTTCGGGCTTTTTTAAAATTTTCGAATTTTATTTGACAATTTAATATCGACATTATCTCACAATTCTTTACTGTTCGTCCATCATTATTTTTATTTGGAAAATCCAAATAAAGCAAACAAGCTCCCGGTTTTCGCCGAAAGCTTGTTTTTATATTGATTTATTTTATTCGTATTCATGGCCCACAGGATTTTATTCTGATCGTTTTGATACACGATCACATAGTTCCTGTGGAATCTGCATTAACGACAGCTGCTTTTGAACAGCCCCGATATTGTATGCAACCATCGGCATCCCATATACAACAGAACTTTTTTCGTCCTGCCCGATCGTATAGGCGCCTCTCTTTCTCATTTCCAA
>CAZKCB010000063.1:0-9589 GCA_964550965.1 uncultured Oscillospiraceae bacterium | reverse complement strand
GAACCAACGGCCTCCTGCTTGTCGAGCAGGCGCTCTAACCAACTGAGCTAACCGCCCATAACCACTGTTCTTTATTATAGACGATGAGTTTTTAAAATGCAACAAATTGTTTCGCCAAAATAAAAAAATACGTTCCCTCTTCCGTGAAAGGCGGTATTGTATTATAATCAATAAGGGATGATTCTAACAAAAGGATCATAATGGGGAATTGATTATAGGGGAAAAGAAGGGGAAACTGCGACATGCTAAAATGGCTTAGTACACTGTTTATCGTAATAACGATCATCATAGCCGGAACATCTTCGGTCTTTGCGACAGGAGAAGATATTTCGCTCAAACTGGACGGAACGATCGTTAAGACTGACGTTGCTCCTGTCCTTGAGAAAGGGCGGACGCTTGTACCTTATCGCGCACTCCTTGAAGCTATGGGCGGAGAGGTATCTTGGGATGAGCAGACCAAAATGGCTACGGCTTCACTGGGAAGCTATAAAGTGCAGGTAACGATCGACAGCAAGACTGGTTTTGTCAATGGGGCAATCAAGGAGATGGAAGTACCAGCGAGAAACATCAATGGGAGAGTCTTGATCCCTGTGCGCTTTGTGCTTGAAAATTTGAACTGCAGTGTCAGCTGGGATGATGTGGAAAGAGCGGTCGTGATCGCTTCACCTGCGCTTTCGGGTACGACAGAGATCACCGGGATTTCTCTGACCGAAACAGATACAAGCTTTAGAATCGTGGCTGCGGGAAACAACGTCATTGCAGGAACGAAGACCTTTGCGTATGAGGCACCGGAGAGATTTGGCGTTGACATCGAGAATGCGACATTCCCGGAAGGCAAGGGAACGATCGAGGCTGCAAATTCTGTATTCACGGGTGTTCGGTATTCTCAGTTTGATGATAAAACTGTTCGTGTGGTAATCGATCTTTCGAGTAAAAGTGCAGGGCAGGTAAGTCTTTCCGAGGATCGTAAGACCGTTTATATCGATTTTGAAAAATCCGATGCAGAGCCTTCGCCAAATCCATCTGAAGGTAACGATTCAGATATAGATATTTCGGCGTTGCCTGAACTCAATTGGATGGCATCCGGAAAACTCGTTGTGGTCGATGCAGGACATGGCGGGAAGGATCCCGGCGCGCAGGGCAAGCAAAATGGGGAAGTCGTTTTAGATGAAGCGGATGTTAATTTTGCAGTTTCGCTAAGGCTTTATGAACTGCTTTCGGCTGCCGGAGTGAATGTCAAATTACTGCGGGAAGCAGATACCACGATGACTCTTTATGCAAGACCTGAGGCTGCAAATTCACTCTGTGCGGCATTGCTTGTGAGCCTTCACAACAATTCAAATGATTATGCCGGCCCGCAGGGAACCGAGGTCCTTTATTACAACAAAGCAGGAGAGAGCGATTATGGAATTACAAGCAAGGAACTCGCGAGTTATCTTCAGACCGAGATGGTTGCCGCTACGGGCTTCAAAGACCGCGGGGTGCAAAACAGTCCGAAGCTTGCACTGCTAAACAAGAGCCTGATGCCCGCCGTCATTATTGAGGGAGGATTTCTTTCAAATCCGGATGATTTAAAATATATTATGACCGACGAATACATCGAAAAATATGCTACTGCTACGGCACGAGGTATTATAAATGCCTTGAACGCTTCAATTGATTAATTCAAAATAAGGAGAAAAAAGAAAAAATGAACGATTCTATGAGCTGCTTCAGCGGAAGCACAAATTATGTAGCCAGCCCGGAGCTGATGCACGCAGTAAATGTCGCGATCGCTCTTGAAAAACCGCTTTTGATAAAAGGCGAGCCAGGAACCGGAAAAACGATGTTGGCTGAAGCAATTGCCGAGGCACTTGACAAAAAGCTGATCATCTGGAGCATCAAATCCACAACAAAAGCAAAAGATGGCCTTTATGTTTATGACACGGTGCAGCGTCTTTATGACAGCCAATTCAATGAAGGGAATGTAGGGGACATCAAAAAATACATCAAGCCGGGAAAAGTCGGTGAGGCCTTTATGGCAGAGGCCCAACCGATCCTCTTGATCGATGAGATCGACAAGGCTGACCTTGAATTCCCGAATGATATGTTGTGGGAACTTGACAAGATGGAATTTTATATTCCTGAGACAAAAGAAACGGTCAAAGCAAAAATACGCCCGATCGTTATCATTACATCCAATGCGGAAAAAGAGCTTCCTGACGCTTTCCTGAGACGCTGTATTTTCCATTATATCGCGTTCCCTGATCCGGAAACGATGAGAGACATCGTGAAGGTCCATTTCGCGGATATCGAAAACAAACTCATGGATCAGGCGCTTGATTCGTTTTATCGTCTGCGGGGCATCCGTGAGATCCAAAAGAAGCCGAGCACTTCGGAACTTTTGGATTGGATCAAAGCACTTACGATCAGCGGTATTTCTATCGAAAGAATTGAAGCAGAACTGCCTTTCCTCGGTGTATTACTTAAAAAAAATCAGGATCTCGACACTGTCGAAGAAGTCCGTAAAAAGGGATACAGCTTGAAGGGCATGGGCATGTAATGATACGGAGGAACTCCCTTGTTTATTGAATTTTTTTATCTGCTTCGAGAACGTAAACTTAAGGTTTCGACTACGGAGTGGCTCGATCTTTGTGAAGCATTGGATTCGGGTCTTTGCGGACCGAGCCTTCTTGAATTTTATCATTTATGTCGAGCGATTCTCGTAAAGAGCGAAGCGGATTATGATAAGTTTGATATGTCCTTTGCTATTTATTTTAAGGATGTCGAAAACCTTCCTGATATTCCTGATGAGGTCTGGGCATGGCTCCATGGCGGCGAAAAATCCAAAGAGGAAATCTGGGATAAAATCGACCCGAATGCTCGCGACTATCAACTTGAGGAACTGAAGAAAATGTTGGAAGAACGTCTGAAAGAGCAACGTTCCTGCCATAAAGGCGGAAATTATTGGATCGGTACGGGCGGTACATCGGTGCTCGGGCATGGCGGTTTTGCAAAACAGGGCGTTCGTGTCGGCGGAGAAAGCCGTTATCAATCGGCACTGCAGGTCGCGAGGCAGCGTGATTACAGGGATTTCCGCGAGGACAATATCCTTGACACGAGGCAGTTCCAACTTGCATTTCGCAAACTCCGCCAGTATTCGAGTTCTATTGAAGCACCTAAAACGGAACTTGATATAGACGGCACGATACAGGAGACTTCGGATAACGGCGGATATTTAAAGCTGGTCTTTGAAAAACCACGTAAAAACACAGTAAAGTTATTACTTCTGTTTGATTCCGACGGATCGATGCAGCGCTACAGCAAACTTTGCAGTGCCTTGTTTCAAGCCGTCAATAAATCCAACCACTTCGGCGATCTGAAGGTCTATTATTTCCACAATTGTATTTATGAGCATTTGTATAAAAGCCCAAGCTGTCGAAGAGGCGACTGGATCAATACAGAGTGGGTGCTCTCGAATCTCGGCAGCGAATACCGCGTGATTTTTGTCGGTGATGCGGCGATGGCTCCTTCCGAACTTTTCCGCGAAGGTGGGAATTCTGTCATTGGCTTATACAATGACATCCCTGGAATCGATTGGCTTAAACGCATCAAAGACCGCTATCCGCATCATATCTGGCTGAATCCGATACCTGAGCGCAGCTGGCATGATATTTTTGGACACCATACGGTCGAGGTCCTCGAGGAACTGATCCCCATGTTTGAACTCAGCCTTTCGGGTCTTGAAAAAGGGATCAAGAAGTTGCTTGTAAACCGCTAAACAGGAAAGAACAGCAGCTTGTGAAATTGAATAAAAAAGTAATAAAAAACGCCCTGCATGTAAATCACTAAACAATGCAGGGCGTTTTTGAATGTTCAAAACAGAATTGATTTTAAGAAAAATAGCGGAACACACCTTTGACTAAGCCGAGGATCTGCACATCGTTGACCAGGATCGGTTTCATTGAGGTGTTTTGTGGCTGCAGTCTGATATGATCCTTTTCCTTGTAAAAGGTCTTTACGGTGGCTTCACTTTCGAAACCGTCTACCATCGCGGCAACGATCTCACCGTTGTTTGCGGTGTTCTGCTGGCGGATCAGGATGTAATCTCCGTCAAAGATGCCAGCATCGATCATGCTGTCTCCTTTTACGGTGAGCATAAAATAGCTGCCGTTTTTCAGATAGCGTGAAGGCACAGGAAAGCTGTCTTCGATGTTTTGCTCCGCGAGGATAGGCATACCTGCTGCGATTTGACCAATGACGGGGATGTCAACCACATCGATGCGCTCATTTGAGGAAATAGAAGACTCCTCGTAATGTGTATTTCGTGTGTCCAGCTGATTGCTGCTTTCAAAATCGAGGATCTCGATTGCGCGGGGCTTTGCGGGATCCTTTCGGATAAAGCCTTTTTGTTCAAGCGCTGCGAGCTCTTTGTGCGCTGTCGAGGTCGATTTGATCCCGAGTGAATTACACATTTCACGAACAGTCGGCGGATAGCCTTTTTTCTTGATTTCATTTTTCATATAGGTAAGGATCTGCTTTTCACGATCGGTAAGCGCTTCCATGAAGGGTCCTCCTGTTTGTTTCCTTGTTGTAATGGCTTCTTCTTTTGCAGTCATTGTAGCATATAGAAAACAAAAAGTAAACACTTGTTCGCGTTCCTTGGCATAAAGCAGTCGGCCTGCGAAACAGAATTCGCAGGCCGACCGTAGTTAAGGTTATGATAAAGGTTTATGAGACTTATTTGATCATATTGTCAACAGAATCAAGAACCTTGTCGAGCATTTGCAGCGCTTCTTTCAATTCCTGCTCCGTGATGATAAGCGGCGGAGAAACTTGGATCATATTTTCATGCGAATAGGTGTAGAAACCTTCAGCTTTCAACATGCCGATAATTTTCCCCATGATGCCTTCAGGGTCTTTGTTGAAGGCTACGAGCGGCTCTTTTGTGGCTTTGTCTTTTACAAATTCAACGGCAGAGAAGAGCCCAATGTAACGAACATCACCGACGCAGGCATGCTTTGCTTTTAAGGCTTCCAGACCTTCCCCGAGGAGCTTGCCGACTTTTTCAACATTTTCAAATACTTTGTCTTCGGCATAAGCATCGATGGTTGCGATCGCAGCGGCACAGCCGATCGGATGGGCACTGTAAGTCAGACCGCAGAACATCTTGTTGTCATCGAAGAAATCAGCGATCTTTTTGGAAGCGATCACGCCGCCGAGAGGAACGTAGCCGCAGGTGATTCCTTTTGCAAAGGATACAAGGTCAGGCTTGACCGGCCAATTCTGGAAGGCGAACCATTTTCCTGTTCTTCCCCAGCCGGCCATGACTTCGTCGCAGACCATGCAGATATCGTATTTGTCGCAAAGAGCCCGCATGCCTTCCATGTAGCCTTTCGGCGGAATGAGAATGCCGTTCGAACCGACGACGGTTTCCATAAAAATCGCGGCGATCTGTTGTGGTCCTTCATAAAGGATCTGGTTTTCGAGCAATTCAAGATAGAATGCGCTTATGTCTTCTTCTTTTTCAAATTTACAGGCTTTCGGTGCTCTGTAGGCGTAAGGTCCATCGTATTTGACGAAGCCTGGAACACCGGGTTCGTTGATGAATCTTCTGGGCTCGCCGGTGAGAGCTGCCGAACCGTAAGTGGATCCGTGATAGGAACGGTACATCGAAAAGATTTTCCATTTTCCCGTGTAGGCTTTTGCCATTTTGATGGCGTTCTCATTCGCTTCGGCTCCGGCATTAGTGAAGAACACTTTTGCGCCTTCGAGTCCGGATACTTCGATTACTTTTCTTGCTGCTTCGGAGCGAACGTCGCAAGAGAAAGAAGGCGCAATGAACGCAAGCTTGTCAGCCTGATCCTTGATAGCCTGGATGATTTTTTTGTTGCCGTGGCCAAGGTTCATATTGACGAGCTGTGAACACATATCATAATATTTTTTTCCGTCTTCATCCCAGAAATAAATGCCTTCTGCTTTTACGATGTTTGCGGGATTGATTTTGCTTTGTGCGGCCCAGGAATACAGATTGTATTTCTTGCCCATTTCAACTACGTTAGACATTTTAAATCCTCCTATATTAACTCGCTCGATTTGTAAAACAAATGACTCTGCTTACCATTCTTTGCCGTCGAACAGCTCTTCATCAGTGGGCTGAGTCGAAGGGATCGGTGTTGCAAGATAGGTGAAGTTCAAGAGGTCTTTCCAGCTTGCATTATGCGAGATGCTGTTGTGGCCCCAGGTGCCGCAGCCGAGAGTCATCGACATCGGGTAGCCGCAGTTCCATGCGCCGCTGTTTACGAGAGACTGTGCCATATTCATGACTACTTTTGTGACCTTGATCCTTTCGCCGAGAGCCTGAGCTCTTTCGAGGTGCGAAGTGTGGATGCCGCAGCTGTGGCCGAGTCCCTGATAGTTGAGGATTTTTTCGAGTTTGTCTACTGCGTCATCGAAATCCTTTGCTTTTCTGACACCGGCAACAGGGGAAAGCTTTTCTCCGGTGAACGGGAAGTCGTTTCCATAACCGCCGTTTTCTTCGACCATGATCAGAACAGTTCCTTCGGGAACTTTGACTCCTGCAATTTCAGCGATCGCAGCGGCAGACTGGGCCACGATGTGCCTGTTGAGGGCATGATCCGCGGGTGAATTGGGCCACAGGGCCTTGAGCATTTTTTGCTTATCTTCGGTGTTTTCCTTGATTAGGTAAGCACCCTTCTTTGCCATCGCCTCCATGAATTTATCATAGCAATCTTCGAAAACGATGATGTTATTTTCTGTAGAGCAGCTTGTTGCATTATCAAAAGTCTTGGATGCAACGATGAGGTCGGCTGCATTGTCCAAATCGCTGGTTCCGTCGACGATCGTGACGACATTTCCTGTTCCTACACCGATCGTAGGAGTTCCGGAACTGTAAGCTGAACGAACCATCGGGGTCCCCCCGGTAGCAAGAACAAAGTCCACTTGCTTCATCAATTCGCCGGAACAATCAATACTTACATATTCGGGATCGATGGCGATAACAAGATCTTCAGGAGCACCATAATCTTTTAAGGTTTCTCTGATCCGATTTGTTACGAACACGTTCGTTTTGGAAGCCTTCGGGTGAGGTGCAAGGATGATGGCATTTCTGCCTTTGATTGCAGCTATGGCTTTGAAGATCGGAGTGGCTTCGCCGTTGGTGACGGGGATGATCGCACCGATGATTCCCATGGGCTTTGCATAAGTCCTGATGCCGGTGACTTCGTTCACATCAACGAGGCCTACCGACTTTTTGCCCTTCATATCGCGGAATCCGCCTTTTACTTTTGTATAAATCTTGCCAACCTTGTTTGCCGCGATTCCCATTCCGGATTCGGCAACAAGCATTTCTGCTGCTTGCTGTGCAAAATCAGGTCGGGTCGTCCGATATGCGATCGCTTCGCACAATTCGTCGACTCTCTCCTGAGAATAACCGTTTGCAATTTCCTGAGCAGCCTTTGCTCTTGCAACCAGACCTGCTACATATTGTGCATTATCAATTGACATTTAATTACCTCCTTGTATACTCCATATACTCTGGATGTCCGACCGATAAGGAAAAGCAGTTTGCTTTTAGCCGGATCAACGTTTCAATATGTATCTACTGCAAAGGGTGTGCCAAGTCATGAAGAGAATAAGTGAAAATGTCTTTGAACGTTGAAGTGTAAGAGGAGCAGGCGTTGAAAACGGGAAAAAACGGAAAAGAGAAACAAAGCAAATGACAAAAAAAAGAGAACGTGATACAATAATGTATCTTTAATACTGAAAGCGTAGTCTGAAAACAAATTAGAATGTTGTAATTTGAATTGAAAATAAGATAAAATATATAGATCCAAAATTGTATCGGATGATTTATAAATGAATCGATGCGGGTCTGAAAACAAAAAAACAATGGAGGAAATGATGCGGAAATCAAATAAAACAGGAACCTATTATGGACTTAAAGTCGAAGATCTGATCCCGATCCTTGACAGCATCGGTGACGGGGTGTTTATTGATGATGCCTCTGGATATGGTCTTTGGATCAATAAAGCCTGCGAGGACCTCTATCGAGTCACGAGAGAAGAAGTGATTGGAAAACACTGCACCTATTTGGAGCACACGGGCATTTTTTCGCCATCAGTTGCAAAACAGGTAATGGAAGAAAAAAAAGAAGTCAGCATCCTCCATCAGAACCGTGACGGTAAAAGACTGCTCACTACAGGGATCCCTATCTTTGATGAAGAGGGAGAGCTATCAAAAATTATAACGACCTCGCATGACATTACGGAACTTGTCGAACTGCAAAATAAGCTTGAAAGCATGCAGAATGCATTGCAGGATATGAAAACAAGTGAAGGCAAGATCTATGACGAAATCATAGCAAACAATCCTCTGATGTATAGTGTTGTGCAGATGGCGGAACGCTTGGCCCTTGTTGATACGACGGTCCTTATCACCGGAGAATCCGGGTCTGGGAAAGGTGTTATCGCAAATCTCCTTCATCAGATCGGAAACCGCAAAGATGCGCCTTTTGTGAAGATCAATTGCGGAGCGATCCCGGAGAATCTTTTGGAATCCGAACTGTTCGGCTACGAACGCGGAGCATTTACGGGATCGAACAGAGAGGGAAAAAAAGGATTGTTCGAAGTGGCACAAAAAGGGACCGTTTTTCTGGATGAAATCTCTGAACTGCCGCTAAGCCTTCAAGTTAAGATACTGCAGGTGATCCAGGAAAAAGAGATCCAACGGGTAGGTGGACTTGGGACCATTCCTGTCGATGTAAGAATTATTTCCGCCACTAACAAAAACCTCGAACAGATGGTAAAGGAAGGTCGTTTCCGGGAGGATCTGTTTTATCGTCTGAACGTTGTTCCGATCAACATCCCACCGCTTAGAGACCGGCCGGAAGACATTATTCCGATGATCCGTTCTTTTCTGCAAAAAAATAATCAAAAATATAAAGAATCAAAGATGATGGACGCCGCGGCGATGTCTGCCTTGCTTAGATATCCTTGGCCCGGGAACGTCCGTGAACTTCAGAACATCATAGAACGCTTGGTCATTACAACGAAGGACAGCATGATACGACCGGAGAATCTCCCTGGTTATATCATTCGCTACGAAAACATAAAAGAAGTCTCTGAAATCAATATTGACAGCACTGCAAATTTAAAAAATGCACTTGACGCCGCAGAGAAACAGATTCTTCTTACTGCCCTCGCAAAGCATAAGACGACGAGAGCAATGGCAAAAAACCTCGGGATCAGCCAACCGACGATTGTAAGAAAACTTGCGAAGCATCATATAACTTAGCCTTTTAAGGAAAAGCGGAAGAAAAAAATTCCTTTTTCCTTGTAATGGAAGTCGCAAAGTGATAAAATTAGCGTGCAATTTTGTATTTGCTTTCATTTATTATATGGAAGTAAATTTTTCTGTATGAATTATACAACAGATTCATTTCTTAACATCCATAACTGTCTTGCAGACTTGGGTGCCGGAAAGAAAAAGGAATCGAAGTGTAGAAAGCGAGGGGTACTCAAAAGATGAAAAAGAGAAGTGTACTTGCGGTTTTTTTAGCCGTAACGATGGTGCTGAGTTCATTCTCAAT
>CAZKCB010000062.1:0-9596 GCA_964550965.1 uncultured Oscillospiraceae bacterium | reverse complement strand
TATAGGAATATAGATAATGTTTATAATATTATCGGAGTAGACCCGATCGAAATGGAGTTTGGCTATTCCCTGCTTCCTCTTGTTGATGAGCAGAGCGGAGGTAGCTTCATTGATCGGATCATCATATTCCGAAAGCAATTTGCTCTTGATATGGGAGTGATCGTTCCGACGGTACGCCTTCGGGACAACGGCCTGATCAATCCAAATCAGTACCTGATCAAAATAAAGGGTGAGGAAGTTGCAAAAGGAGAGGTATTGGTCGATTATTATCTGGCGCTTGACCCGGGGAACAGTTCCGGATCGATCCAGGGCATCGATACCGTTGAACCCGCCTATGGAATACCAGGGAAATGGATCCGTGAAAGTGAGAGAGAAATGGCAGAGGTATATGGCTATACCGTTATCGATCCTCTCTCTGTCATGGTTACACATATGTCTGAAATCATCAAAAAACATATCCATGAACTGATCAGCAGACAGGATATCCAAGGACTGATGCAAAACATTGCAAAGAAAAATCCTGCGATCGTGAGTGATGTCATACCGGCGATCGTCAGCGTATCTGATCTCCAAAAGATACTTATGAATCTGCTGCAAGAGGGAATTCCGATCCGTGATATGGAAAGTATCCTTCAGACTCTCGGGGATCAGGGTGTGACGATCAAAGATACAGACATGCTGACTGAATATGTACGGCAAACGCTAAAAAGGACCATATCGAGGAAATATACGGATGGAACGAGCATAAAAGTGATCACCATCGATCAGGGAATCGAAAACGCTATTTTAAACTCCGTAAAGAAAAATGAGCATGGAACTTATTTGGCAATCGAACCGCCTGTCGTGCAAACGATTATTGAAAACCTCAGTGAACAGATCGAAAAGGTCAAGGATTTGATCCATCAGCCGGTCATATTGACGTCACCGATCGTGCGGATCTATTTCAAACGCCTGATCGAACAGTTTATGCCGAATCTGACGGTCCTGTCTTTCAATGAAATCGATAGCAACATTCAAATCCAGTCAATCGGAATAGTTCAAATTGAAGCCTAAATCAAAGCCATTTGCTTCAATTGCTATAGTTATGTGAGGTATATGAATGAACCCTGCCGAAAATGACAAAACTGATGTTGAAAATTATATAGAGCAATGGAGGCCTTACCTTGCGGATCGCTCGATCGAATCCAGAAATGAGATCGTTTTACAGTATACCGATCTTGTAAGAAAAATAGTGCTTCGGTTTAAAGGCAGCTATAATAATTTTGGACAGCTTGATGATATGGTCAATCAAGGCATGATCGCTTTGATCGATGCGGTAGAAAAATTTGATCCTTATATGGGAAACAAGTTTGAAACTTTTGCATCCCTTAAAATCAAAGGTTCGGTCGTAGACTATATGCGGAAACAGGATTGGGTTCCGAGAAATCAAAGAAATCTTGCAAAGGAACTCGACGAAGTCTACAATGAACTTTATGCACAAACCGGATATCCGCCAAGCAATGCCGAGATGGCAGAGAAAATGGGTCTTTCCGGGATCCAACTTGAAAAAATCCTGCAGCAGAGACATAATTCGATCTTACTGTCTTATGAGGAGGCAATCAATGAACAAATGATGGTTGCATCTCCGCTCCGAGAGGCTCAAAATGACGAAGGATGTCCAGAATCGCAGATCCTTCACGCAGAGCTCAAAGACAAACTGATCGAAGCGATCGATCAGCTCAATGAGAAGGAACGACAGGTCGTATCGTTATATTATTATGAGAATCTGAAACTCAAAGAAATTGCAGAAATCCTTGGGATCACAGAGTCGCGTGTTTCTCAGATCCATTCTGCTTCAATGATAAAAATGAAACATATGCTCGGGGATTATTGATTGCGTTTTTGACGCAGAGAGGTAAAAAAGATGGTTAGAGGGTTTTATACTGCCGCATCGGGTATGCTTTCAAGGCAGCGGGCAATCAATGTACTTTCGAATAATATAGCAAATTCAGGAACCGCAGGATACAAGAATCAGCTTACTGTTGAGTCGAGCTTCGGAGAGCATTACATCGCAAGGGTCAATTCGCTGAATGGCGCGCCGGATGAAAAAATAGGAGCAAGCTCATATATCATGGTGAATCAGGATGAGTTTTCTGATATGACGCAAGGATCTTTGCAAAACACCGGCCGGTCTCTTGATCTTGCAATCAACGGAAGCGGATTCTTTCTTGTCGAAAGCGAGGCAAACGGCGAAGTCCTGACCAGGAATGGCCAGTTCCAGCTTGATGCCGAACGCAATTTGATCCTTCCAGGCGTGGGGAAAGTTTTAAACGAAAACAGGGAACCCATACAGCTTGAAAGCAGTGACTTTACTGTCGATGAAAAAGGAACCATTTTCGAAGCCGGAGAGGAAGGCGACTCTTTATTTATAGCCGTTCCCAAAAAGGGCGAAAGCTTAAAGATAGAGGGCAGCGGGATCTATAAGACAGAAAGCGGCGATTCAGAGCAGGCGGCAGTCGAAAATTATGGCGTTATGCAGGGGAATATCGAAAAATCAAACATTAATATTTCTCAGGAGATGACAAAAATTATGGCAAATCAAAACCATTTCCAATCTTGTGTTCAAATGTTGAAAATGTATGATAAAATAAATGAAATAAGCGCAAATCAAATCGGACGAATCGGTTGAACCGCTTAGGAGGAGAAAGTCAATGATTAGAGGATTTTATGCTGCGGCATCCGGATTGGTGAGCCAACAGGCCAACCTTAGCATTATTGCCAATAATATTGCAAACTCAAATACTACAGGATATAAACCGCAACAGGCGGGGTTTGCATCTTTGCTTTACGAAAATCTGAATGGCGGAAACTCAGAGGATTATGTCGGTGTAGGTCATGGTGTAAAGATTGAACAGACCGGCCTGAATCTGAAACAGGGAAGCCCTATGAATACTGGTGTGGATACGGATTATGCAATATTGGGAGAGGGTTTCTTTTCCGTACAAAACGAAGAAACCGAAGAATTGTTTTATACTCGCTCAGGAGATTTTGGTATCAAAACGGATGGTGAAACCACCTATCTTGTGGATGCGAGAGGCAATAATGTTTTGAATGCAGACGGAGAAGCCATTGAGTTTTCTTCGGAAAGCGGTGAAGATGTTGATGAGGCTTTGATCACACCGGGTATCTTTCGCTTTGGCAATCCGTATGGGCTCAAGCTGGCCGGCGGAAATAATTACGTCGAAACAGCAGCATCGGGCGAGGCTGAGGCTGTTGATCCAACCGAAGAAGACAGCAATCGTCCTAAGGCCCTCTCTGGCTATCTGGAAGGATCCGGAGTTGTAATTTCCGAGGAAATGGTCCATATGATCGAAGCGCAAAGAGGCTTTTCTTTTAACGCGAAAATCATCCAGGCTGCAGATGAGATAGAGAAAACAGTTAATCAACTTAGATAGGAGAAGCAGGCATGCAGGAGAACATGACTCCAACAAATAAAAGAGATCTGGTAGAGGTCCTTTTCAGCGATGATGCCATTGTCGCTTATGTCAAGCTTACAAAACCTCAAGAAGACGAAGAGCCTATTACAAAAGAAGATATCATGAAGGCGCTGGAAACAGCGCAGGTCACCTATGGCATCAAAGAAGATATGATTGAAAAACTCGCGGCGAGACCGATCTACGGAATCAAGATCGAAGTTGTTCATGCGCTTTCTCCGGTCGAGGGTGAAAATGGTGAGGTCAAGTATCTTATAAAACGCGATACCGAGTATAAGCCGGAGTTCAACGAAGAAGGAAATATCGATTATAAAAACATCAGTTATTTCCAAATGGCTCAAAAGGGGCAGGTGCTCTGTGAGATCCTGAAAGAAAAAGAAGGGACTCCCGGTAAAAATGTATATGGAATAGATCTTCCTGCACGAAACGGCAAACGCGTAATCGTTTCGCCAGGCAATAATACTGCGCTGAATGAAGATGAAACGGCTTTGATCGCAATGGCAGATGGCGTGATCCACTTCATTCGTGATCGCATCGACATCAGCGAGACGATGAATGTGCATTCTAATGTAAACAATGTCACCGGAAATATCAATTTCCCCGGAGATGTTGTCATTGATGGAGATGTTTGTGACGGATTTTCGGTGAAAAGCGGAGGCGACGTTATCGTAAAAGGCGTCGTCGAAGGAGCCATAATTGAAGCTGCCGGCAATGTTCACATTGCCAAAGGTATAAATGGTGGCGGGCATGCTAATCTTACCGTGGGAGGTGATTTTCACTCTCAATATATTGAGGCTGCGACTGTTTCGGTGGAAGGAAATATTTTTGCCGATTACATTTCAGGAAGCGATGTCACGTGTAAGGGAAATATCGACCTGAAAGGCAGAAGGGAACTTGTTATCGGAGGCGATGTAAAATTTTGCGGCGAACTCATCGCAAAAGACATTGGCAGTGAGCGCGAACTTCCGACGCGTATCGAAGTCTTACGAACAATGATAGATAATAGCGAAATGATCAAAACCCTTCAGGAAGAACAGAAAAGTTGTGTGGGAAATCTTTCTTTGCTTAAAGAAGCAGAGTCAAGATATAAAGCGGCCATCGATTCCGGTGCAGAAGTGCAGCCTGAGCCTTATGAACTTGTAAAGAAGCAGATCGCAGCTTTACTTGAACGTATTGAGATGTTGGAGCAAAAAATAAAAAAAGAAAATGAGAGTGAAGGATTTGCCTATTTAGGATCTATTACTTGTAAAAGGAAGCTTTATCAAGGTGTTTCCATTCATTTCGCAGACCAAAAATACAGGTTCACCTTTGACAATATCGAGCATTGTCGGATATACTGGAACGAAGGGGAAATTGTTCAAACAACCTTATAAGCTTATTGCAAACGCTGTTGATTGAAGAGATGTAATATACGATGGAAACATTCAATAAAGTTGATATTTATGACAACGAACAGAAAATCATTTTATCGTCGAATCAGGTAACGATCTACGAAAACAGGATCAGCCTTTTTGGTAATTTCCCTGTGTTGCTTTCACATGGCATGTGGGTCGATGCAACCGGATTTTTGGATGATGGTTTTATTTCGTTTTCGGGTCGTGTTTCCTTATCTGTTGAAACCCAAATCAACCTTACTGAAATCAAAATGGGACAGAAAATGGACCGGAGAAATTTCCTGAAGGTCAAAGTTCCTTTCGAGGGCGTTTTGCTTATGGGATATGAAATGGTAAACGGCAAAAAAACTTTGCTGACAGACGAGGAAATCAAAATCAGGGATATCAGCGTCGGTGGTGTAGGATTTTACTTTAATAAGTCGTTGATAAAAAAGAAAAAAATACTTCTCCGGCTTGATTCCGTTCGAGAAGATTTCATCGCTGAAGCAATCGTTCTTCGTAAAGAAAAAATAAGGCACGAAAATCATAAATTCCGCTACGGCTGCAGATTTCTGAGCTTAGACAACATACAACAGAGCATCCTCTGCAAGTATGTCTTTAGAACGCAGCTGGAAAGTCGAAAAAAAGTTTACGGTTTTGATGATGATGAAGAGATCGACACCGAGTTTGAATTTGAGGCTGAAGCGGAACAATAGGGAGGAATCTTGTATGGCAATTACACTCGTAATTACAAATCAAAAGGGCGGAGTCGGAAAAACTACAACAGCAAGTGCTGTAGTCAGCGGCCTTGCGGATCTAGGCCACAAAATATTGGCGGTCGATCTTGATCCACAGGGCAATTTGGGATTTTGCCTCGGCGCTGAGATCGACAACAGCCCGACAGTGTATGAGCTTATGAAAGGATCATTGCCTGTAGAAAAGGTCATACAGCATTGCAGCGGCATCGATGTAATGCCTTCCAATATTCTTTTGAGCGGTGCCGAACTTGAATTCACAAATATCGGAAGAGAATATCTCCTGAAAAAAGGTCTTGCACCCATTACAGATCAATATGATTTTATCGTGGTCGATACACCGCCTGCGTTAAATATATTAACCGTAAATGCCTACACGGCAACAGACAAACTGATCATTCCGATGGTGCCTGAAATCCTGAGTTTGCTTGGAATTTCACAGCTTAGGGAAACGATCCAATTGGTAAAGGATTTGTATAACCCTAAAATCGAAGTTCTTGGGATCCTTTTGAACCGTTATGATAAACGGAGGCTTCTCACAAGAGATGTCGAAGAGATGGCAGGAATCATCGCAAAAGAATTGAATACCAAAGTGTTTTCTACGAAGATCAGATCCTCTGTTGCAGTTGCAGAATCTCCGGCTCATGGTTTAAGTATCTTCAGTCATGCGCCGAGATCAAGCGCCTCACTGGATTATCGTAAGTTTGTGGATGAATTGATCTCCAGAAAGGGAATGAAGTAGGATGCCTAAGAAAAGCAATAAAACAGAACATGTTTTGAATTTGATTTCAAAAAATGAAGAAACGATCGATGACGAAAATCCGGATACTGAGGCCGAAACTGCCGAGACGGAACG
This sequence comes from uncultured Oscillospiraceae bacterium, assembly GCA_964550965.1. Taxonomy (GTDB): domain Bacteria; phylum Bacillota; class Clostridia; order Peptostreptococcales; family Anaerovoracaceae; genus STD2-154. Next base: position 3,139 of record CAZKCB010000062.1, on the reverse strand, counting down.
TGCTTCTTCTTTTGAACCGGAAATGGTTGAAGTAAGCATGAAACCAATCGAAGAAGGAACAGAAGAAAAGGATCTCAAAATCGAACGTAAACTCAAGATCGAGTTGGAACCTGAAATCGAGATCAAGGCGGCGCCGGAGGATGAACCCGCGCCTGAGCTTGTCGTTCAGATCCCGCACGGTACTATCGAAAAAATGTCTGCTGTAAATGAGTCGGATAAAGCGCCTTCCCCACATTTGCCGCACGATGAAAAAAGAGTCTATTTAGTTAATCTTACAGAAAAAATTGCTTTGGATATGGTTGACGAAGTCATGCAGCGACTGGGTGTTTGTACTTGCCCGATCTGCAAAAATGATATATTGGCACTGGCGCTGAATTCTCTGACACATAATTATGTTACGACCGATGCCGGTAAACAGTATATGCTTATTGAAGTTTATAAAAAACAATATGAAACCGATGTTTTGGCTGCACTTACGAAAGCTTGTGTTCGAGTAAAGGCAGCCCCAAAGCATTAAAGGAATGAGGTGAAGACTTGCTCAACAACTATGAGGAATTAAGTGACATTCAGCTTGACGTTCTTCGAGAAATCGGGAATATTGGTGCTGGCAATGCTGCTTCCGCGTTGGCAACCATTCTTGACGAAAAAGTTGATATCAGTTTGCCAACCGTGAAAATTGCCGATTTTGACGAAGCTGTTTCTGCACTTGGCGGACCGGAGACGATGACCGTCGGCGTCCTGATAAACTATACCGGCGACGGCAATGGGATGATCATGTTTCTGTTAGATATGGAAGACGCAAAAGGAATTACAGGTATTTTGGTTGACGAAGCGGATGAACCGGAAGGTGAACTGAGTGAAATGAAGCTTTCGGCGATCATGGAAATCGGGAATATTTTAAGTTCGTCATATATCAACTCGATTTCTGCTTTGACAGGCATGAATATGGAAGTCTCAGTTCCTTACATTGCAATCGATATGGCAGGCGCTTTGATGAGTGTTCCTATCATCGAATTCGGAGCGATCGGAGATAAGGTCATGTATATCGACGAGAGCTTCATTGGAAGTGAAGGAGTGCATAAACTTCAAAGCCATGTGATCATGTTTGCGGAAATCGACACTTTAAAAAATATCATGGAGAGATTAGGGATATAAATAATGGGTAATCTTATAGTCGTGGGTATTTCGGATTATAAACTCGCGAAAGACCCTGGCGTACTCGTAACATACGCATTAGGATCCTGCGTAGGGATTTGTATTTATGACAGAAGACAAAAAATAGGAGGCTTATCTCATATTATGCTTCCTGACAGTACGATGTTCACAAGAGGTGATATCAACCGCATGAAATTTGCCGATACGGCGATTGCGGACATGATCGATATCCTTGTTCGCAAGGGTGCAGAAAGACGATCGCTTGTTGCAAAAATTGCAGGCGGTGCGCAGATGTTTAAAGTTCAAGAGGATAGCCAGCTTGGTAATATCGGTGAACGCAATATCAAAAGCGTAAAAAATGCCCTCGGTGAACTTCGGATTCCTATTCTTGCAGAAGATACAGGTCTGAATTACGGACGTACAGTTTATTTCGCTATGGAGACCGGAACAATGAGAGTCCAGTCTCTTAACAGAAATATTTCGGAGTATTAAGTAAATGAAACATGGTTTTTGGCAGCTATCATTTTAAGCGTAAAAAGGTTTGCGGACAGTAGGCGCCGTAAGACTGTAAAGCGAAAGGAAGGAAAAAAATGGCGGAAGTGTACATGGATAATCAGTTAATGGAAGAAGATACTCAACATGGTCGGTTCTTGACCTTCCTTTTAGATTCCGAAATTTTTGGGATTGAAATCAAATATGTTACAGAAATCATCGGACTTCAGGAAATAACAAAAGTCCCGGAAGTTCCTGATTATGTAAAGGGAATCATCAACCTCAGAGGGAAGATCATACCCTTGATCGATGTCAGACTCAAATTTGGGAAAGAATCGATTCCTTACGATGACAGGACCTGCATTATCGTCATTGACGTAAAAGGAGTTTCTATTGGATTGATCGTTGATAATGTCGATGAAGTTTTGACGATCGATGATTCGAATATTTCTGCTCCACCTGAGAATAAGACCGGTTTTGAAAATCGGTACATTAAGGGGATCGGAAAAGCAAACAATCAGGTCCAGCTTCTTTTAGACAGTGAAAAACTCCTGCGCGGCAACGAAATGGAAGTATTGGAAAAGCTACAATAGTTAGGATGGTGGGAGCATGGCTAGAAGAATAAAGGTTTTGATCGTTGACGATTCTCTTTTGTTCCGAGAAACCTTAGCACAAGAAATAGCAAAAGATTTTGGCATTGAGGTAGTTGGAACTGCAGAAGACCCTTTTGTCGCTCGCGATAAGATCCTTGAATTGCAGCCGGATGTTGTCACCTTAGATGTAGAAATGCCTAAAATGGATGGGATCGCTTTCTTAAAGAAACTGATGCCGCAGTATCCTCTTCCGGTCGTTGTTATCAGTTCGGTCGAGAATAACGTGTTTGAAGCTTTGAGCGCCGGTGCTGTCGATTTTGTCGCAAAACCGAAGTCAAAAGCAGGAACTAGCACATTTTATAATGAGCTTATTGTTAAAATTAAGATCGCTTCTACAGCAAAAGTTGCACAACACAAATTGAGGACTGAGGAAACGGTTCGACTTCGCCCCACAAATCAAGGTGGGGGAGGGGACTCGATCATTGCAATTGGGGCCTCTACCGGAGGGACGGAAGCACTTGCAAATATCATCAATGTTCTTCCTTCTGAAATGCCGGGGATCGTGATCGTTCAGCATATGCCGCCTGTGTTTACAAAAATGTATGCAGAGCGTCTGAACAATTCGTCCAGACTCAAGGTGAAAGAAGCACAAGATGGAGATCATGTGCTTCCGGGGATGGCATTGGTCGCTGCAGGAGATTATCAAATGGAGCTCGTCCGTGACGGCAGCCATTTCAGGGTCAAATGCTACAAGGGCGAAAAGGTGAGCGGGCATTGCCCGTCAGTCGATGTACTTTTCCATTCAGTGGCGTCCTCGGCCGGAAAAAACGCGCTTGGGGTCATCTTGACCGGAATGGGAAGCGACGGAGCCAAAGGGCTTTTGGAAATGAGAAAGAGAG
>CAZKCB010000061.1:3107-9616 GCA_964550965.1 uncultured Oscillospiraceae bacterium | reverse complement strand
TGCCGCTGCTTTGAAGATAGAGCGTGTTTTCTGTGGGCGAGATGAGAAGTATCAGTCCGGAGATCGTCTTCGGCAGCAAGCGACCCAGGGCGGTCAGGTCGTCGATCTTAAGGACGGGGTATTCCCGAAGAAGCAAACGCTTTTCCGATGAAAGGGCGGCTTCGATTTCTGCCGCATGCTCCTCGAGATAAGCCTTCTTTAAAGAATATAATTCCTGTCGAATGTCTTTGCTTTTCTGTTCGGTGATCGAAATTTTGTCAATCAGTGTGGCTGGCTCGGCAGAATTACGTCTGCAAAGGGTCTTCAGTATTTCTTCTCCTGTACAGAAGCGTGAAAAGGCAACCGCTCCGGCATCAAAAGTGATCCGGGTCATGCCTTTGTAATTTTCATACCGATAGATTTTGATGACACCGACCGCTCCTGTTTGCTGGGGATGCGTCCCGCAGCAGGCGACACAACCAGCGGGTTTGCTTTCGTCCCCTACGCAGACGAGTGTAATGTCTTCTTCGATCGAAAGAGCTTTTCTCATTGGAATCGCTGCCGCCGCTTCTTTTGTTTCAAAGTGACGAACGCTGACCGGAAGATCATCCCAGACCATTTTGTTTGCTGCAAGTTCAACTGCCGCGATCATCTCGTCCGTGAATTCTTTGAATTCCGTATTTCCCTCGAGATCGATGTCGATCGTCATATAATCTTCACCCATATGGAAACCACGATTTACACCGCCGTATAGCTCATAAAAAGCAGCGGATAGGATATGCTCTCCGCAGTGCCTTTGCATATTTAAAAAACGCCTTGCCCAATCAAGCCGGCATAAAATCAAATCACCGGCTGAAATCATGACATCGGGGGGGAGAATCAATTGATGATAAATGATACCTTCGTTTTCAAAAACATAAGAAAGGGGAGCGGTCACCGCTCCGGTACCGGGCAGAACGAAATCTCCAAGGTCACAGGGCTGTCCGCCTGCCTCGGCGAAAAAAACGGTCTGGTCGAGGAGGACGCAGATAGAGTTCGGAATGGGTTTGGCCCCCAAAGCCTCTAAAGCCTGCTTCTCGGAAAGAACCGAAAGGACTGTGCTGCTGCACTCTTTCAAATACACATTTTCCTGATAAAGTTTCGTTGTCTTTTCCATATATTCTTCCTTACAATTTGATTTCAAACTAGAACCAGTATAGCATGAAACGGCTTCTTATTGTATAATCAAAACAGAAATAGGCAAAGCTCACTTCTGATTTTCACAAATCCAGGAATTCCCGGTTTTCGATAACGAAAGAACAAAACTGTGGATAAAATATGGAAAAAACGGAAGCACGTCTCAATTCGATTGAAAAATCAACAAAGCGCAAAAGAAAAGTTTTCCACAGGCAACTTGGGATAAGATTGTATACAATTTTTGGGACTATGTGGAAAAGTCACACAAAACTGAAAATTCCGATATTGAAGCCTTGTTGAAAAACGTTCTCCCTAAAACAAACACTGGTTTACATAATATGATGATTTCTGAAAGCCCGAAAAATCGGTTCGACTCAGTTCATGCTGGTAAGTGCTGCTTCAGAAAGGAGCGAAAACGATGCTGAAAGAGAAGATCTACTATCAGGAGGGATTGCCGGTCAATTGCTATGTGGCCGACATCAAAGATTATCCGATCCATTTTCACGATGACATGGAGGTCGTGTTTGTTTTAGAAGGCAATATGATCTTAAAAAACGGATACTATTCATACACCATGAAACCGGGTGACGTCTTTATACTAAACGACCGTGAGATCCATAGTTTTTATGGCACGGAAGAAAAAAACACCGTCTTGCTCCTTCAACTTGACCTTCTCTATTTCAGCAAATATTATGATAACCTCAGAAACAATTTTTTTGTTACCGATATGAAAGATGCAAATGATGAAAGTCTTGAAGGCTTGCGCGGGATCCTTGCGCAGATCATGCTTGATTTTACTCTCGCAGAATCGGGTTACGAGAGAAAAGTGATCGAAAGCAGCCATAACCTCATCGATTGTTTGACGACAAACTTCCAGTATTTTTTGATGGAAGACGGCAAATTCGTCAATGAGACAAAGAACAAGGGCAATAAAGTCTTAGCCGGAAGGATGAAGAGGATCTCCGATTATTTGTACGAAAACCACGGACGGCGGCTTACTTTGAATGAAATCGCAGAAAAAGAGCATCTGAGTATTTTCTACCTTTCTCATGTGATCAAGCAAGCTACCGGCCTTAGCTTTCAGGAACTCCTGAGCTTCATCCGGGTCGAAGAATCTGAGAAGCTCCTGCTGGGGACTGATAAAAAAATCGGAGTGATTTCAGAGGAATCAGGGTTCTCTGCTGTTCGGTATTATATAAAATATTTTGAGAAATGGTTTGGAATGCATCCCGAGGAATATCGCAAAACATTCACCGGTCATGTGGAAGGAAGAGATGTAGGCTCCATATTGACAGAAACCACGCCGGATGAAGTGCTGAAACTCATTCGCAAGCACGCAAAAGATGTTTATGAATATGGGAATCGGAACAAAGTCCGGATCGTCACTGCGGAACTCGATGCGGTTGGTGGCCGTCAGACCTTTGCCCCGCTTTTGCAACTCTTTGAAAATATGCCTTTGTATAGCGAACCAAAAGCGATTTTCGATATGCTTTCCCAGCTTATAGAGCTTGACGAAGAACCTTTTGCCGCCGCTGCGAATTACATAGTAACAAGACCCCGAAGCAAAAAGGGGTATTCTGAAAAAAACTTCAGCATTCTGTTTTTTAATTATGATGAAAAGCTTTTTGAAAAAAAAGGTCTGGCGGTGTCTCCTGCCGAGCTCAAAGACGCAATCAATCGCTATGCCGGAAAACTCGAGATACTGATCCGACTCCAGGGTGTATCGGGCGAATATCGCATTTCACGATATTCGCTGACAAAGGAAAACCTACAGGCTGCGTGCAGTAGTGAAAGCGGCGGTGAAACAGCAATGGGTAAGAGGGAACAGATGGTTTCACATTGGCAGGAGATCCCCTCGTTTGCTGTGGAAATCCAGCAGGCTGTTGACTCCCTCAACATAAAATCCTATCTGACGGGTTTCGGTACAGAACTTGTTTTGATCGATAAATTATAAAATCATAGATTTTTGAGAAAAAAGGAAAGCCGCCAAAACAAGTGTTTTGGCGGCTTTCCCTTGCGCTGCAATATGTTGAAGCTTCTTTGGGTCTTAGGAGAGGACGGATTTGAAGGCAAGAAAGAGAAGACACTGCTTTGTGGTTTCTTGAAATATAAATGGCAAAATAACAGCAAAGTAATACAAAATGTCAGCAAAGACATTATTGAATATTCTGACTACATATAGTACGATGAAGTCGGATTAGGAGTAATTTTTAAAAAATGATTAGATTGACTTGATTTGGCAAATGAGGAGGAGTAATTATGAACTTACTGATTATCGGAGTAGGCGGCGTAGGTACATCTGCTGCGCAGATCATCAAGAGAGCGGGAAAAGGCGGAGAGTGGGCCAAGAAAATCGTTCTTTCGGATTATAATCTCGCAAGAGCTGAAGCGCTTGCCCAAAAAATCAATGACCCCCGTTTTGTTCCGGAAAAAATCGATGCAAGAAGCTCCGACAGCATCAAAGAAGTAATCAAAAAGCACGGGATCACTTTTATCATGAATGCTGTTGAACCTGATTTCAATGAGAATATTTTTGACACGGCCTGTGAAGCCGGCGTAGGTTATCTGGATTGTGCAATGACCCTTTCCGTAAAACACCCTGAAAAGCCGTTTGAGCTTACAAACATAAAACTTGGTGACTACCAGTTCGCAAAGAATGATGAATGGGTAAAAAAAGGAAACATGGCAATCGTCGGTTCCGGAGTAGAGCCGGGAATGGCGGATGTGTTTGCGAAATATGCCGCAAAGCATCTATTTGATGAAATCGATGAAGTCAATGTCCGAGACGGAGACAATTATATCATTCCGGGTTATGACGGCGTTGCATTTGGATTTTCCGTATGGACCACCATTGAAGAATGTTTGAATCCTCCGGTTATCTGGGAAAAGGGCAAAGGCTGGTTCACGACAGAAAACTTCTCTGAACCTGAAATTTTCAACTTTCCCGGAGGGATCGGCGATGTAGAAGTTATTAACGTTGAGCACGAAGAAGTTCTGCTCGTCCCAAGAGTCATCGACTGTAACCGAGTTACCTTCAAATACGGAGTGCCGCCGGAGATGAGAAAGCTGTTGCTGAACCTTCAGGATGTAGGCATGGCAGAAGCTAAAAGGAAGATCAAGACAGGCGATTCTGAAATCACGCCGAGAGACTTTTTGGTCAAAGTCGTCCCTGATCCGCAGGCAATATCGGCGAACATGGTCGGCAAAGGCTGCGCAGGTACCTGGGTGACCGGTAAAAAAGACGGTATGACAAGATCTGTATACCTCTATCAGATTGCAGACACTCAGGAATGCCAGGCTAAATATGGTACAAATTCTGTCGTTGCACAGACCGCGGTCGGTCCTGTCATTATGATGGAACTCGTGGCGACGGGCATCTGGAAGCTTGACGGCGTCCATGGGCCGGAATCCTTTGATCCGGATCCTTTTGTTGAACGATTGGCAAAGTACGAATTCCCTGCGGGAATCCAGGAGAAATCGTCAGAATATGCAGACATGATACAGAAAAAAGCTCTCCTTGACGCTCTGAAATAGCCCCCCAAAAAACAGTGTAATACTGAACGACCAATAAAAGAACACGAAGTACGGAAAAACACAGCTGTAAGGTGCAGCTGTGTTTTTCTGTTTTGTGCTGTATCGTTTTTACTAAATACATAGTTGATCAAAAATCTCTTTACTGATTTTTTTAACCGGAGACATTGAAAGGTTTGCACATACGATGATACTTAAAGAAAGCTCCGGGCAGATCCAAAAACTCGAACGAAAACCGTCATCTGTGCCTTCATGACCGAAGAGAACATATCCGTTTTGTTCGCGGCGGAACCAGGAAAGACAGATCTGCTCGCTGTTGTTAGGAACCAGGGCCTGAGGGGAAAAAGCAACTTCGCGAAGGGAGGGTGACAAAAATGTCCCGCTAAGGACGGCATCAGCGAATTTTTCAAGATCGCTCAGTGGCGCTGTCAATGTCGAACTGGGAGAATGTGCGCGATTGTAAGGAAAATGCGGCAGGACAATAAAGTGATTGTCCTTGTCCTTGCCATGCGGTGAGGCAATGTTTGCCATATCACGCGTAAAAGTCAGAAGCGTCGAATCCTCCATTCCCAAAGGCTCAAAAATAGCGGAGGCCACATGCTCTTCAAAACTTACTCCTGAGATTTTAGAAAGGACGTGCCCTAGTATTTCATAGCCGATGTTGCTGTAGGAAAATTTGTTTTCTAACGGATCCCAAAGCAGTGAGGCTTTTTGGATCTCATCTGAATAGACATATCGCTCGAGTGCCCCTGCATCGGTTTCGGGTTTATCCCAATGATAGTCGGACACATCGGGCATCCCGGATGTGTGAGAAAGCAAATGGCGAAGCGTTATTTTCTGAAAACGCGGATCGGCCATACTGAAATCAGGGAGATAGGCGGTAAGCTTTTCATCCAACTGCGCTTTTCCCTGTTCACAAAGTTTTAAGAAACAAGTGCCGACAAGCAGCTTTGTTACAGATGCCATATGAAAAACATGCAGCGGATCGAGAGGTTTTTTTGTGATCGCATTCTGCCAGCCGCGAACCCCAGCCCAATGTTCTCCGTTTCTGCTGACCCGAGCAGAAACACCAGGGAGATCAAAAAAGAAGAATGCTTTTTCAAGCAAACGATCCAGTGCTTCCGTATCGATCCTATCAATAGTCATACTTATTCTCCTGGTGGCGCACCCAACGAAAGAAACAAAATCTTTGATACCATTATAGCAAGTTACCATGCTTTTGGCAAAAGAAGAGATGTGTGTCAAAGCCTTTTTAGGGTATCATAAAAGAGTATTATTAATAGGAAAGCTTGTTCTGATTCTCCATTTCGAGTATGATAAAATTAAATCACAGCTTTAAAAGAAAGCGATGAAGGAGACGTCTTAAAATCAATGAAAGTACGAATTGTGTTTATCCTTTTTATGATCATGTCGGTCTCGGCGCTTTTTTACTATAATCAGGCAGAGGCAGGTCCCTCCACTGACTATTCGCAAAAGGTTGCCGTGATAGTTTTCATTTTTGTGATCACCTGCATCGTCGGTTTGTTTATTGCTTATGAAACCTACCATACTGTTCATTCGGAAATGAAAGAACAGGTGGAACTTCTGACTGCCAGTAAAAACGATCTTCAGACGACCTATGACAGTGTCTCCATGATGATGATCGAAGTCAGTTCTGACTACAAAATAATCAATACCAACGAAGCTGCCTGCAGCTATCTGGGCCGAAAAAAAAGCCACATCATGGGAAAACCTTTGGATGCTGTATTGCCATTTAACGAGCGTGCTATTTCGGTCGTCAAAGCTGCGGTAAAAACGACCTTCAATAAAAACAGCAACGAAAA
>CAZKCB010000061.1:0-3097 GCA_964550965.1 uncultured Oscillospiraceae bacterium | reverse complement strand
ACGGAAATTGAAAACGGCGGCAATATTTTTGAGGTGTTCACTTTCCCGCTGCAGGATTCCGCAGACAAGCTGAAAAAAGTATTGCTGATGCTCAACGATGTGACGCATACGAGAGCACTTTACCGGCAGATGCTTCAGGACAATAAAATGGTTGCGATCGGTCAGCTTGCAGCCGGCGTGGCTCATGAGATCCGAAATCCGCTCGGACTGATCCGAAACTATTGCCATCTATTAAAGAAAAGCACGCCCGATGACGGCGAAATGAAAAACAAAGCGATTTTCATGATCGAAAAAGCGGTTGACCGCTCGGGCGCTATCATCGATAATCTGCTTCAGTTTTCGCGAGTATCAAATAATCGATGGACGGAAGTCAATATCTATGATGCGATAGAATCTGTCATCTCACTGGAAGATAATTTGCTGGTCAAAAACAATATAACAGTATCTCTTTCGGGCAGCAAAGAAACCAAAGCCATACTGAGCCTCGAGTCTTTGGAAATCATTCTGATCAATCTCATCAACAATGCTGTAGAAGCAATGGAACGTGACGGTGAAATCAAAATCAACTGCAGGGAGGATGGTGATTTTTTGATCATTACGGTCAGAGACACGGGCGAGGGGATACCGGAAGAGATCCGGGCCAGCATCTTCAACCCCTTCTTTACGACAAAAGAGAACCGCAACGGCTGCGGACTGGGCCTCTATATTGTATATAATGAAGTGACCAAATTGGGTGGAACGATAAAAGCCGACAGCCGACCGGGCGAAGGCGCAGAATTTACGGTAACACTGCCGATGAAAAGAGGGGACAGCGCGTATGAATAAAGAATTCAGGATACTTATTGTAGATGACGAACCAGATTACTGTGATGTGATCGCAATGGTCCTGCAGTCCGAAGGATATCAAACGCAAACCTGCTACAAGCCAAAAGAAGCAGTCGAACTGCTGAAAAAGGAAAAATTCGATTTGGTTTTATCGGATCTGATCATGCCCGAAATGGATGGCATCGCATTCATGAAAGAAGTGAAGCAGAGACATCCGGACATTTACTTTGTTATCATGACGGCATACGGAACGATCGAAAATGCGGTCATCGCGATGCGCGAAGGCGCCTATACCTATGCAATAAAAGGAAACGACCCGGAGGAGCTTCTGAAGGAAATTGACAACATCCGAAAACTGAAGCATATCAGCGCGCAGCCTGAAAAACCCCGGGGGCAGCAGACGGAAATCGAGTGCATGCTCAATACGAAAAATCTGAAATTCCAGGAAGTGCTTTCGATTGCGGCGAAAGCGGCAAAAAGCGATGCCAATATCCTGATCCTTGGCGAGTCCGGCGTAGGCAAGGAACTTCTTGCGCGCTATATATATGAAGAGAGCAAGCGCAGTTCGAATCAGTTTTTGGCAACCAATTGCTGCACTTTTACGGAGAGCCTTCTCGAGTCTGAATTATTCGGACATGAAAAAGGTGCGTTTACCGGTGCCGTAAACACCCGGATAGGTAGATTTGAAGCAGCGCATGGAGGGACTCTTTTCCTTGACGAGATCGGTGACGTGCCTTTGTCGACGCAGGTCAAACTGCTGCGGGCAATCGAGACGAAAACAATAAACCGAATCGGTAAAAACGATGACATCAAGGTCGACTTTCGATTGATCTCGGCAACCAACAAAGATCTCGAATTGGAAATAAAAGAAGGAAGATTCCGGGAGGATCTCTTTTATAGGCTGAGTACGATCATCATTGAAGTACCGCCCCTTCGAGAAAGAAAAGGAGACATCCCGGAGCTGATCCGGTATTTCATGAATGGACTTCAAAAATCACTGGGGATCGGTGAAATCAAAATCGATCCGGAAGTCATGGAATTGCTGCTCGCATACAACTACCCCGGGAATATCCGTGAACTGAAAAACATCGTAGAGCGCATGGCTGTGCTTTCCGACAACGGTGAAGTAAAAATGAAAAGCATCTCCAATCTCGTTGCAAAAGCAGAGATCCCGCCACAAAGCAGTGTACCGGAGGATGCATTTTCTTTGCGGGAAATACGCAGAGAAGCGGAATCGAAATATATTGCAAGCATTCTGAAGAAAAATCGAAACAATGTCACTCAATCGGCGCGGGAACTTGACATCAGTACCAGGCAGCTTTTCAATAAAATCGCGGAATACGGTCTGAAAGAAAACTAGGATCGGAGATGGCGGAAGCATGGGAAATGAGAGACAAAAACTAAAAAAGGTATTAGGACGCACAGAGGTTTTCGCACTCGCGTTCGGAACCATGGTGGGGTGGGGGTGGATCATCCTTACTTCACAATGGATCGATGCGGCGGGCGTAATCGGTGCGATCGCCGCTTTTCTTATGGCTGGAGTGATGTGTATTTTTGTAGGCCTCACCTATGCTGAACTTACTTCTGCGTTTCCTGTGGCCGGAGGAGAACTGGCTTTTTCCTATCGCGGACTTGGCTATATTGGTTCCTGGATCACAGGATGGATGATCACTTTTGCATATATCGGTGTCGCGGCCTGGGAAGGGATCGCCCTTTCAACTGCGGTCGAATACCTGAACCCTTTCCCGGAATTTGGTTATCTATGGACGATCGCCGGAAATGAAGTCTATTTCTCCTGGTCAGCTGTTGGTATCGTGGGTGCTGTGATTCTGACAGCCTTGAATCTGTTCGGTGTGAAACCGGCCGCTGTTTTTCAGATCATGCTGGTCCTTGTAATGATCATCACAGGTACTATTTTTGTGCTTGGAGGAGCGGCTTTCGGAAATACCGAATATCTGGTCCCCAGTTTTACGGATTTTAATGGAGTCGGCGTTGTCATGCTGATGGCTCCATCTATGTTTATCGGCTTTGATATCGTCTCAAAATCGGCGGAAGAGATCAATATGCCTCTCCGGCACATTACCTCCGTCCTGATATTATCGATCATATTTGCAACAGCTTGGTATATCCTGATGATCCTGGCAACGGCGCTTTCTGCACCGCCGATTTTTCGCCAACACTCTGCGGTACCCACCGCCGATTCTGCCGCTTTAGCTTATGAGTCTGGAATATTTGGCAAAATAATAATAGTAGGCGGGATCTGCGGCATCAT
>CAZKCB010000060.1:0-9637 GCA_964550965.1 uncultured Oscillospiraceae bacterium | reverse complement strand
CTTTAAAGATTTGACTAACGGTGTTGAGGTCCCTGCATGGACGATACAAAGCTATGAAAAAAGTTCTCAGAAAAAATGGGATTTCAGCGGCCAGGGGTTTGTCTTTGTCTCTGATGAGGATGAAATATTTGTTCTCAAGGATGGAGCGGATATTGGCAGCAAGGGTCTGCAGTTTTCTTTTGAAAAGCAATACAAAAAAGAATTTGGCATTAAGGCTTCAGTACCCTATGATTACTGGTTTGAATTTACGAAGCCTGATCCTTCGGCTGAAATTCTTGCGACTTATTCTTTTGATCTCACTGAAAAAGGGAAAAAAGCATTTGAGGCAAAAGGCCTTCCGGCTTCCTTCCCCGCCATCATACGTTCAGATAATGTGCAATATACTTCCTATTACTATGCGGGAGATTTTGCCGATGCGACGATCAATGACAAATGGTCAAATTATTATGGCTTTGCAAAATTCAAAAAGGTACTTCCTTTCAGCAGCAAAGGAGACAACAACAAATTTTACTGGAAATGTTATGTGCCAATGATGACGAAAATCATTTCCGATGTGAAAGCGGAGAAAGAAAAAGCAAACGTCACAGGCGCTGGGATCCGGTGTGATGTAAAAACCTCCGGTGCCGCGTTCTGGGTCAAAGCAGATGGGGAATGGCAGGAATTCTTTTCCAAGGGAGTCAATATCGGCTCTTCTGTTCCCGGAAAATGGTTCACTGAATTTTCCAAAGACGAAGGTCTCTATTCTGAATGGCTCGAAAAAATAACTGAAATGAATGCAAATTCGGTGCGCGTTTACACTTTGATGCCGCCGCAATTTTACACTGCCTTCGCTCACTATAACAAAAAAAATCCCGATGCACCGCTTTGGCTCTATCAGGAAATCTGGCCGGAAGAAAACCCGGTAGGCGGAGACTACCTTGTCCCCGCATATGAAAAAGCCTACACTGACGAAATCAAAAATGTCATCGACGCGATGCACGGACAGGCGAACATTCCGGAGCGAAAGGGCAGAGCCTTTGGGATCTACGCCGCAGATGTCTCTCCCTATATCGCGGGCTACCTTGTGGGAAGGGAACTTGAACCCGAAGAAGTTATCAGCACGAACGAGAAGAACCCCGGGTATGCCTATTTCGGAAAATACATTGAAAGTGCTGTTTCCGCGAGTCCCGCTGAGGCCTGGCTTGCGATGAACTGTGACTATGTGCTGCAGTATGAAACAGAGACATACCATTGGCAGCATCCTGTTGGGATCGTAAGCTGGCCTACGCTCGATCCGAAGCAGCATGATTCGGAGTGGAACGCTGCAGGGAAAAAAGAACTGGAATACAATGATAAAACATCGATAGACATCAATCAGATATTGACAAAGACGGGCCTCAAAACAGGGTTCTTCGGCGCATACCATATTTATCCGAACTATCCTGACTTTATGAACAACGAACAAAGCTATGCGAATTATACCGACGAGCAGGGAAGCTTCCGCTACGGGGGATATCTGCAGGAATTTATCGCCGGGCATAAAAAATACCCCGCGTTGGTTGCGGAATTTGGTCTGGCTACAGGCATGGGCAATGCGCATACGAATCCGGACGGCTACAATCACGGCGGTCTGACCGAACAGCAGCAGGGAGAAGGAATCGTTCGTATGCTTTCTGCAATCAAAAAGGAAGGTTATGCCGGAGGCTTGATCTTTGAATGGACTGATGAGTGGGCAAAAAAGACATGGACGACCGAACCTTATATCATTCCTTTCGATCGGAATCCCCTTTGGCATAACGGAGTAGATCCCGAACAGAACTACGGGATCCTTGCGATGGAGTCGACAGGCAGCAGGTCTCAACCATATGAGATCAAAGGCGATGGAGTTATAAAAAACATCAAACTTACGGCTGACGAGACCTATCTTGGAATCAAGATAGAACTTAAACAAGAGCCCGATTTTAAAACCGAGGATCTGATTCTCGGACTTGATACCTATGACCGAAAAAGCGGAGACAGCAAATACTCCACAGCAATCGATCAGGGGGCGCCTTCCGGTCTTGAATTTACGATCGTGCTTTCCGATGAGCAAAACGCGAAGCTACTTGCACATCCAGGCTATAACGTGACAAAAGGAACGTATGCATCGTATCCGTCCGCAAACGGTTTCTTTGAGCCGATGTCAACGCTTATCACCAAAGAAAGGGTGACGCGTTCGGGGCAAAAAATCAAGGCTCTTTATGAAGACCAAAGTGTCTTGCGTTATGGAACGCTCAAAAATAATTCGCATAACAACTGGAACATAGAAGGGAAAATCATTTCCGTTCGTATTCCCTGGACGAGGATCAATGTTTCTGATCCTTCGGCGATGCGGGTGATTTGTGATACAAGGGAAAATGCGCTTATGTCACCTCCACTGCAAACCGTCATCACAGAAGGGATCGTGGCTTGCGGGACCGTTTATGAGAGCGGAACAGGTAAAGTGCTCGGGAACGCCGGAAATGTACTCCAAAAGCCCTTTGGCTGGGAACCCTGGGATGTTCCGAATTATAAAGAAAGGCTCAAGGACAGTTACTCTATCATCCGCGATCACTTTGTGCAGATCAGATAGGAGCTAAAGTTATGGAGATCGTATTGATCCATGGATTTTTTCTGAAAGGGACCGGAAGCAATTTATTCGTCAAGAATGTTTGCAGAGAGCTGTGCAAAGCAGGGCACAGAGTAAGGCTTGTTTGTCAGGAAGACCATCCCGAGGAGATCGATTTTGTGTCCGAGGCCTATGCCTTTGATAGCACGAATACGATATGCACCATGACTCACAGCAAAGAAACAGACTATCCAGGCAAGTGCTTGCTTTATCGACCGAATCTGAATGGATTTCTTCCCGTTTTTGTATATGATAATTACGAAGGTTATACGGTGAAGGAATTCAAAGACTGTACGCGGGAAGAAATCGAGCAATATCTTGACTGTAATGTTAACGCACTCAACTACTTAGCCGAAAATCGCAAGACTGATCTGCTATGGACGAATCATACGATCATGCAGCCGGTCTATGCCGGGCGAAGCAAGCTCATGGGCAGTGGCTGTAAACATTTGCTTACAGTTCATGGAAGCTGCCTCAATTTTGCAGTCAGAGAAAATGAATTGCTTCAAAAATATGCGTGGGAAGCGATTTCCTATGCCGATAAGGTCGTATTTGTAAGCCAATTTTCCAAAACCGAATTTTTAGACTACTTCCGCCACAATCCCTTGCTCGAAGAAAAAGCGATCGTCATTCCGGGAGGCGTCGATCCTGATAAATTTGCACCTCTTGCTGAAAACGAAACCCGAAAAGAGCGGATCGATCTATTGCTTGGAGAACTGACGGACCAACGCAAAAAAACCTTGCTGGAAAACGCGGAAAACAGTTGGAAAACCGATGATGACATCGTCGAAAAGCTTGCAACTATCGATTTCGAAAAAGAAAAAATAATCCTATACTATGGGAAATATCTTTGGACCAAGGGAATACAGATTTTGATTGCGGCAATGCCCTTGATTATGATGCGGCAGGAGGATGTTCGCCTTGTTCTTGTCGGATACGGCTCCTCGCGGGCCTATCTCGAGGCCATGGTGGAAGCACTTTCCGAGGGGCGAAGAGATGAATACCTAAAACTGCTCAAACATCCCGAACGATTCCAGATCGGCATCGAACCTGCTGCTGCTGCCTTTATAAAAGGCCTGGCTAAAAAGCTTGAAACAGAGAAAGGATTTGCAGAAGATTATTTTTCTGCCGCAAAAGGAAAAATCGGATCGGCACTTGTCTTTACCGGACTTCTCGGGCATGATCATTTGAAGACCTTGATCGCATGCTCTGACATTACCGTGGCCGCTTCCGTTGTCCCGGAAGCGTTCGGTCTGGTCGGGTTAGAAGCTCTTTCGGCCGGCATCATCCCGGTGCAGACGAATCACTCAGGCTATGCAGAGGTGATCGAAAAATACGTCTCTGAGTTTTCGGATGTTATTGATAAAACGAAAATGCATCCGCTTTATCTCGATGAAAATTTGGTTATGAATATGGCTGACAACATATGCACTTTGCTTGACTCTTACAAGCTAATGGATCAGAAGCAAAGAAACGTGATACGCCAACGAGCGAGAAAGATCAGTGTCGATAATTATTCCTGGGAGTCAATCGTAAAAAGATATTTATATCCTTCCTGCAAGTGTTATAATATTAACATTAAACAGGAGGAATTAGAAAAATGTATGACACGATTATCGACACCATAGGGAATACGCCATTAGTGAGAATCAACCGGATGAATCCAAAACCCCACATCCCGCTTTATGCCAAAGTAGAGGGTTTTAATCCAACCGGAAGCATAAAAGATCGCATCGCATTGAAAATGGTGGAGCAGGCAGAAGAGTGCGGCGCACTGAGCCCCGGGAAAACCATCATAGAGGCAACCTCGGGAAATACCGGGATCGGACTTGCGATGATCGGGGCGGTCAAAGGCTACCCGGTCATCATCGTCATGAGCGAGGCCGTTTCCATCGAACGCCGTAAGATGATCGAAGGCTTCGGCGCCAAAATAGAATTGACAGACCCTTCGATGGGAACAGACGGTGCGATCAAAAGGGCACATGAGATGGTACGAAATGCCCCCGATCTCTATTTTATGCCAAATCAGTTTTCCAATGAATACAATAAGCTGACGCACTATTTTACGACGGCCAATGAGATCTGGGAAGAGACGGAAGGGAAAGTGACCCATTTTGTCTCTGCACTCGGGACCTCCGGCACGATCATGGGCGTCGGGATGGGACTCAAAAAGAAAAACCCCGCGATCCATATCGTCGAGGCACACCCGGTCAAGGGACATTATATTCAGGGACTCAAAAACATGGAAGAGGCGATCGTTCCGGAAATCTATGATCCATCCCAGATCGATCGAACGGTCATGATCGAGTCCGAGGCGGCTTTCGCGATGGCGAGAGAGATCATCCTGAAAGAAGGTATCTTCGTCGGCATGAGCAGCGGCGCTGCTATGGTTGCCGCACTCGAATGCATGAAAGATATGGAAGAGGGTTTTGTCGTAGTCGCCTTCCCTGATCGCGGCGAAAAGTATCTAAGCACGACCTTGTTCGACAAACCCGAATAGGTCGCTGGGGGAATTATTTTTAGGCTTATTTCAGAAATTTTTCGAAGGCTTTTTTGCTGTCGAAATGTACATCTTTAAAAAATAAAATAAGCCAAATAATAAATGCGGGGATCGCAGCATAGGTGCTTAGAAAATAAGATGCCGCTGCGCCGATCGCTAAAATGACAGTCCATATAAGAAGGGCATTTCTTTGAGAAGTGCTCATCTTTTTTTGGTCGTATTTGACTCTTTCTTCTTTTGACAAGGTATTGAAGCCGCTGATCAACATTGCGCCTTTTTCCTTTAAAAAAGTGAAAATCAGTGCTGTGATGGCAAAAAAAACGGCCATAATGCTGCAAGAAATCATGCCGATGTTCATGATGTGTTTCCTCCTGATGCCATGAAATACAACGTTTATAAGAGATTCCCGATTTATTATAACATGAATTATCGAATCGTGATTCGATAATTTTTCTAATGATTTGCGGCAATATCCCTGGAAGCGTTGATTTTACTGAGAAATGCTAAGTATCCAAGGCATAGTATGATAGATACTATAGAGGAAATGGGCGCAGCAAATCCAATCGTATACATAGAGGCCCCTGCCATGCTGCTGAGAAAAATAGTAGAAGGGATCCTGACGCCAAAAGAAGTCAGAGAATTATGGACCATGTTAAAAAGGGAGTGCCCGGTGCCGTTAAAGTAGCCGCCTATATTAAAAATGAAGCAGGTCAAAAGGCAGTCTAAGGAGTAGCTTTTTAAATAAGCTGCAGATTCTTCGATCACTTTCGGATCGGTGCTGAAAAGGGAAGTAAGGATCTGCCCGTTTACCTGACAGACGGTCGTGCTGATGATCGCAAAGAGCAGCGTCAAACCGACCCCGCACCACATGCATTTTCTTGCACGTTTCAGTTTGCCTGCACCATAATTTTGCGCGGACATCACGGCCACGGCCCCGCCAAAAGCGATCGCAGGCATCATCAATAGTTCAATCAATTTTTCGACGATCCCTACCGCAGCCGAAGCGACAACTCCCATTTTGTTAATGACGAGCAAGATCAAAAGAAAAGAAAGTGTGACCAGAATATTTTGGAACGCAAGCGGTAATCCGATAGAGAGAACCCTTTTGATATGTGAAGAATGAGCTTTGATATCTTTTTTCGTAAAAGCGATCCCAACCCCTTTTCTTGTGAGATAAAGAAGGGAAAAGAAAAAACTTCCCGCCTGAGCAGCCACCGTGGCGATCGCAGCTCCCATCGCGCCCATCCCAAATCCTTTTACAAGCAAAAGATCAAGAAGGATATTGATCAAGCAGGCCACCGCCACAAAGATAAGAGGCGTTTTCGAATCCCCGAGGCCGCGGAGGATATTACTGACGACATTGTAGCCCGTGATGAATACGATCCCGAGCGAACAAACAAAAAAGTAATCCTTCGTCTGAGCGATCGCTTCGGCAGGTGTATTCATCAGTTCGATGATCTGTCCTTTAAAAACAATGGACGCTGCGGTCAGCAAAAAGGCAACAAAAGCAAAAAGCAAGACGGAACTGCCGATCGTTTTGACTATGTCGTTTTCTTTTTTTGCGCCGGCATACTGGCCTAAGGCGACGGTCGTACCTGTTGTGAGCCCGATGATGATAAAGGTTGCGAGTGCCATGCACTGACTGCCGATCGTTACTCCGGATACATCCTGTGTCGATGCAAAGCGGCCCACGATAAGCAGATCGACTGAGCCGTATAGTGACTGCAAAAGATTTGTAAGCAGAAATGGTATCGCAAATTTAACCAGCGATTTTAGGACATTTCCTTCTGTCAAAGATTCATTCATATGTCTACCTCCAAAAAAAAGAGCCGGATAAAAATACCGGGTGTTTCCCGACATCTTATCCAGCGCATAATCTCATATTATTATACACCCTCCGATGAACATTCCTATTCTATCATTGAGTTTTCAAAATCTCAAGTATTTTATTCTATGGGTGACAGTTCTCCACGCAGGTCTGACTGCATGAGCATTTTAACCGTTTCGATGTCATAATCTTGACTCAAAAGATAGTAAAGCTTTGTGACCGCAGCTTCGACCGTCATATCATGACCGCTGACAGCACCTGCCCTGATAAGCATATTGCTCGATTCGTATGCACCGATCATGACGGAGCCGCGCAGGCATTGCGTGCAAACGACGATGACCGTTCCGTTTTTTTCTGCTTTGTCAAGAATGCGAAGGAGCGAATCGCTTTCCGGAATATTCCCAACCCCGAATGCTTCGAGAACGATGCCGCCAAGATCATCCGTTACTATATTTTCAAATACCTCGAATTGAATGCCTGGGAAAATTTTAAGTACAGCGATCTGCTGGTTGCGGAATTTTTTGAGCTCCAGTTTATTGCCTTTCTCAAGCAGGTATTTGCTGTTGATTTCTATTTTTACACCGGCTTCCGCGAGGGGAGGATAATTCGGAGAGTCGAAGGCGATCAGTTCGTCGGAGCTGATCTTGGTCGCGCGGTTTCCACGAAACAGTTTGTTTCCGAAATACAAACATACTTCGGAGACCTTTCCTTCCGCGGCGATCAGCAGTGCCGTGATCAGATTGTCCCTGGCATCATTTCTGATTTCACAAAGAGGGATCTGAGAGCCCGTTATGATAACCGGCTTTGCGAGCCCCGCAAGCATGAAAGAAAGGGCAGAGGCAGTATACGCCATCGTATCGGTCCCATGAAGAATAACAAAACCGTCATATTCTTGATAGCGTTCTTCTATGTCTCTGGCCAACTTGACCCACTCCGCGATCGAAATATTTGAGGAATCAAGCAGCGGATCATAATCGATCAGATCATAAAGAGGCAT
Organism: uncultured Oscillospiraceae bacterium; assembly: GCA_964550965.1. Classification (GTDB taxonomy): domain Bacteria; phylum Bacillota; class Clostridia; order Peptostreptococcales; family Anaerovoracaceae; genus STD2-154. The sequence continues at coordinate 1,686 of CAZKCB010000060.1, read as the reverse complement.
CTCCTCCGAATCGAGCTCGTGGATGTCTGCGATGGCGGCATTGATCGAGCCTTTTTGGGTGGCGTAACCGAGGGCAGTCTTTTGCATGCCGATCGTACCGCCGGTATGAATGATACAGACTTTTTTTCTGTTCATAAAATTTCATCCTCCTCGTAAATAAAAATTTCTTCAATTCTGACAAACCCAACGGAATAGCGGGGAGTAAAAGAGGGCTAAAGATTCAGATCACACTGGTCTGAAAATCCGGCAGGGGGAACTCCCAAAGATTTTAGCAAACGTGCCCAATAATTTACTTGAGCAGCGGTACTCGATAATATAACGATTTCACGTTCTGTGAATTCGGATTTTAATTTTTCAATGAAATCGTAGGGAATCACAACAGGCGTCTGTGATATCATTTTCGCATAATTCAAGGCTAATTTTTCCTTGAAAGAAAACGTATCAAGCTCATCCGGATCAAAACTGCTGGCTAAGCAGGTCATTTCGTCAGCTGTGATGCTGCTTTTCTCATATTCGAAAGAATTCATATCGACGCAAAAAGGGCACGCGACAGTAATCGAGCATTGGATCCTGACAAGCTTCAAAATCCGCTCATTCAAATCCCTTTTGCCATGCGCGACCAAGGCCTCCAAAACCCCCGAACTAAAAGCTGCCTTTGGATACCACGCCAAAAGCTTTGGAGCCAATAAATCTTTCTTTGTAATTCTTCGGGAAAAAAGCATCCCCAGTTTAATAAAAAAAGGAACTCTGGCAGGTGGTTTTATAAAAGCATGGGTTTCGATGATAATCACTCCTTTCTCTATTACCTAACAAAATATTATAGCCATTGCGTACTGTTCTAAACGAATTAGCTTCAACAACTCAAATATTGATTTCCTTCAAAACAAATGATCTGCATACTATATAATATGCAGATCATGTTTAAACTATCGAAATGTTCGATTTTTATAAATTTTAAGGAAATAGCTTGGTTCTATTTATAAACATCCAGGACTTTATAGCTTACGACGCCGGCAGGAATCTGGATCTCAGCAATTTGACCTATCTTTTTGCCAATAAGCCCCTCACCCAAAGGAGATTCGTTGGTTATCTTGTTTTCGGCCGGATCGCTTTCTGTAGCTCCCACGATAGAAAATTCGATTTCTTCGCCAGTTGCGAGATCTTGGACTTTCGCTTTCATACCAATTCCAACTCGGTCTTTTGCTAATAATGTTGCATCGACAATTTTTGCTCTGCGCATCATATCTTCAAGCTTTATGACTCGTTCTTCTAATTCCGCCTGTTCATTTTTGGCGGCGTCAAATTCTGCATTCTCAGAAATATCTCCGTGTGCGATCGCTTCTTTTATAGAAGCAGAAATTTCCGCTCTTTTAACCTCGATAAGCTCGTCGTGTTCTGCCTGGAGCTTGTCATAACCCTCTTGGGTCAATAATAATTCGTCTGTCATTTTTCTCCTTTTTGTTGAAATTGGTGGCGTAGACTGGCACTCTATTAATAAGAAAAGAACCGCCACGAGGGTGGTTCTTTAAAAGTTGTGCCGCCTCTTTATGATACCATTATCCGCGGCGCTTGTCTATACAATGAGAGAGCACCGTTCACTTCACAGGTTTGTTTCTTGCTGCTTCTTCTTCTTTGAAGATACTAGCATTGAAATTTTCATCAAGGTTGCTGGAAGGGAAATAAGCT
>CAZKCB010000059.1:0-9778 GCA_964550965.1 uncultured Oscillospiraceae bacterium | reverse complement strand
TTTGATCCTGTGATCTGTTCAAAATGCCTCCATTCTTCGTATAAAGAAATGGAATTTGCCGTCGAAGAGGCACGCCGCGAAATGGATCGTGATGTGATCGATATTTTTTTGCTTCACGAAGTAAGAACGGATCCGGATCTTGATCAGCGCCAAGGTGCTTTGGAATATCTGCACGACGCAAAAGCGAAAGGTCTCATAAAGGCCGTCGGTGTTTCGACGCACCATGTTGATGTAGCAAACAAAGTCGCAAGTATGGCTGACTTTGATGTGCTGTTTCCACTCATTAATTTCAAAAGCCTCGGGATCCGCAAAGCGTCACAGGCGGGAACAAAAGAAGAAATGGCCGCTGCAATCAATCTTGCGGCAGATAACGGCCAGGGAGTCTTTTCTATGAAGGTCTTTGGCGGCGGCCCTCTGATTGGAGATTATCAGGAAGCCCTCTCTTATGTCAGAAATCTTCCCGGTGTTTCCTCGATTATGATGGGCTTTGGAAATATAGAGGAAGTCGATCGCATTTTTGATGCGATGGATGGAAGTCTTTCTCCCGACTATATACCAGATCTTTCTTTGAAAAAAATTTGGATCGACCAAGGTGACTGCGAAAGCTGCGGAGCCTGTCTCGATCGTTGTCCGAATCAGGCTATTTATCGGAACAAAGAAGGACGCGCCAGTGTAAATTATGATATTTGTATGAGCTGCGGTTACTGCGCTCCGGTCTGTCCTGTCAGAGCTATTATTATGATCAACCGTTAGCTGGTTTACCATAATGTATTATTGTTAACTTATTTATTTTTTCTAAATCAAAAATTAGATAAATACTAAAATAAGAGCGGTATTCATCGAATGCCGCTCTTGAAATTTTCTTACTACTTATTTCTTATCCGATACTGCTATTCGTGGTCGTGATCAAATTCTGCATCCGGATCAAAACCTTCAAGTCCCGGAAGATCGAGATTGTTTTCTTTCGCATAATTATAGATGGCAAGCTTGATTGCCTGTTCCGATAGAACGGAACAATGAACCTTTGCTCCCGGAAGACCGCCGAGCTCTTCGACAAAATCTTTATTTGTCAAAGCAAGTGCTTCTTCGAGCGTCTTTCCTTTGATCATATCTGTCGCAACGCTTGATGACGCGATTGCAGAACCGCATCCAAACGTACGGAATTTTGCATCTTGAATGACGCCATCTTCGATTTTTAAAGAAATCTCCATCATATCACCGCAAACCGGGCTTCCATATGAGCCAACGGCAGATGGGTTTTCCATCTCACCAGCATTGCGTGGATTCGTGAAGTGATCCATTACCTTGTCATTATACATTCCCATTATTCTATCCTATCCTTTCTTGGTGCAGTCGCAGCCTTGGCATTCATAACCTTGGCAGGCACAACCTTGCGTTGACTTCATCTGATTCTCCTGGCCGAATGGAGAGAATGCACGATACTTCGTCATGACCTCCATTAAAGTTTCTATTACGTAATCCAAATCTTCTTTCGTCGTAAAATCTCCAATCGTAAAGCGCAAGGAACTGTATACTTTTTCGATTGGGATCCCCATGGCCGTTAGAACATGAGAAGGTGCGAAGGAAGCCGAAGAACATGCAGAACCTGTAGATATGGCAATTCCCTTAATATCAAGGAAGAGCAATACTGTTTCACCCTCAACATAGTCAAAGGTGAGGTTCACGTTGCCCGGAAGTCTCTTGACCGGATCGCCGTTCAGTGTGACACCTTCTATTTTTCCCATAACTTCCTTGATAAAGTAATTCCGCAAGGAAGTAAGTGCTTCTATATGCTTTGTAAGGCCTTGCTCTGCAAGTTCAGCAGCTTTTCCAAAACCGACAATACCCGGAAGGTTCTCCGTGCCGGCTCTTTTTTTGCTTTCTTGTCCGCCGCCGAAGAGCAAATTTGAAATGACAACGCCTTTTTTGATGTATAGAGCGCCGATCCCCTTCGGTCCATAGATTTTATGACTCGAAACAGAAAGCATATCTACTCCAAGCGCTGCAACATCGATAGGAATATTTCCAAGAGCCTGAACTGCATCAGTGTGGAGCAGGATGCCTTTTGGCTTTGTAATAGCAGATATCTCCGCAATCGGCTGGATCGTTCCAACTTCGTTGTTTGCAAGCATGATACTGACTAAAATGGTGTTGTCTTTGATGGCTTTTTCAAGGTCAGAGACAGAAACCATACCTTTCTCGTCAACCTCAAGGTAAGTCACCTCAAAGCCTTCTTTTTCAAGGAATTCGCAGCTATGCAACAAGGCATGGTGCTCGATCCTGGAAGTAATAATGTGATTCCCTTTGCTCTTTTTTGCTCTTGCTGCCCCGATCACTGCCCAATTATCGGCTTCGGTTCCGCCAGAAGTGAAATATACTTCGCTTGCATCGGCTCCAATCAAATGAGCAACTCTACTTCTCGCAAGGCTGATTGCATCTTTTGATGTAAAGGCTAAACCGTACAAACTGGAAGGATTGCCGAATTTTTCGGTGAAATATGGAAGCATTTCCGCAAGGACCTCTTCTTTGACCGGTGTGGTTGCCGAATAGTCCAAATATACGTTTCTCAATGGTCTACACTCCTTTATGTTTGTGAAATCAATACATTTAATTATACCATTCTTTCAAAAAAGGTAAACCCATTCTTTCAATATACGCATAGAGAGAAATGATAGGAATTCAGAATTGGTAGGTTTTTTCAACGTTTTTAGCACTTTAGCCCCTGCAATTTCTTCTTCTCCACCTTTTTTCCAGAAAATACTGATCGCATTTCGTATACTTCGTTCTACCCCTTCTGCCGAAGTCCCATACTTTTTTGCTATGCCTGGATAGATTTCCTTTGTAAGCAGGCCTTGAAATTCGGGATTCGTTGAAAGCATTGCAGCGGCGGCAGCCAGATATGCCGTCCCTTTTAAATGCATTGGCATCCCCAGAAAATACATGAGTTTCAAATAATCTTCACATTGATAGCTTTCTGCTTTTCTTCCCTCTATAAAATACGACACGTTTTCTTTTAGGGAAAGAAAACGCAGCAGTTCCTCTGAAAACTCTCTCTCATTTGACAATACATCAAGGACGATCCTGGTCATATCATTCCCACTTTTTCTATTAATCAAATACAAATCAATGCTATAAAATATATATTTAATAAGATTATTATATGCAAATCAGTGCTTCAAGCTTTGAAAACGTTTTTTCTCCGATTCCGCTTACATCCATAAGTTGCTCTTTCTTTGAGAAACCGCCATATTGTTTTCTGTAAGAAAGAATTTTTTCTGCAGTCGCCGGACCTACTCCGGGGAGGTTTTGCAAATCTTCTGAACTGGCCGTGTTCAAATTGATCAATGCATTATCTGCTTGCTGTCCTGTAGATGTCCCGGCAGAGGAGGCAGTATTTCCGCCAATAAAGGCGCTCCCTGCTTTTTGACCGCTGACTTCGGTTTCTTTTATAACGTCTTCCTTGGAAGGAATATACAGCTTTGTACCATCAGAAAGTACTGCCGCAAGATTGGTATTTCTCGTATCCGCTTTTTCTGTAAGGCCTCCCGCTTGATCGATAACCTGGTAGACTCTGCTTCCGGCGGAAAGGATATATACCCCTGGTTTACGGACTTCTCCAGCAAGATCCACAGTGATCGACGCTGCAGTAGTCGCAACCTCTTTTGAGGGGATGCTGGTTTCATTTTCATCAAGGTTGCTCTGATCGGCACTCCCCTTATCTTCACCGGAAATGATCCACTCAGAATCCTGTCCGCACGAGTGAAACAAAAAAACAGTAAAGGTGACCACGAGGAGCAAAGCTCCCGCAATCACCTTATACCGCAACTTACGATCAACAGGCAGTTTCATTCTAGCACCTCCATTCACAATATATATAATATACTATAAATGGTAATTAATGTCAATCTGCTCTTTTGTTAAATCTCAAGTTTATTAAATCAACTTCGTTGATCTATTGTTCCGGATTTAGCCCCAAACTTCTTCAGGAGTCGGAACTTTTGCTTTGTCATTAGTGTAACCGATTCTGCTGATGTTGATCAGATGAATGTAGTTAAGGTTTTCACTGATGCTGTTGTTGCCCCAAGAACCGCAACCTAATGTAGCTGTCGGAACAAAACCGTTGGAGTAAGCTCCACCAACACCGGAGGAACCAACACCGTTGACAAGAATACGGGAAACAGGAATATTGCATCCAGCGTATTCGATGTTTTCTTTTGTGAAGGAATGGAGAACTGTGCTGTGTCCTTTTCCTTCGAGGTCAAGGTTTGCATTTACAATGGCAACGCCCTCTTCCCAAGTCTTATAGGTATAAGCTGTCAGGATCGGGAACAATTTTTCCTTGCTCAGGATATCTTCTGCTCCAGCTCCATTTGCTTTTACGATCAATACTTTTGTGTCAGCAGGAACATCGAGTCCAGCCATTTTTGCAAGAACATCGCCTGTGAGTCCTACAGCCTGCTTGTTCAATGCGCCGTTCGGGAAGAAAGTCTCACGAACTGTAGCTGCATCAGCAGGATCAGAAACATAGTAGCCGCCATTCTTAGCGAATTCAGCAATGATTTCGTCGAATTTGCTTTCGTGGCAAATAAAGTTCTGCTCGCATGTGCAAAGTACGCCATTATCATAGCATCTTCCTTTGATGACTTTCGGAACCAAATCAACAATGTCAGCATCTTTTTCGATGAGGCACTGCATGTTTCCAGCGCCAACGCCGTATGCCGGTTTTCCTGCACTATAAGCAGCTTTAACCATTCCAGGTCCACCAGTAGCTACGCAAACGTCTGCCATCTGCATAAGGAGGTTGGAACTTTCAACGGAAGGCTCTTCGATGCACTGTACGAGATTGTCAGGTGCGCCGATTGCTTTTAAAGCAGCGTTGATTGTCTTAACAGTTTCAACACCAGTCTTTTTTGCGGAAGGATGCGGTGCGATGATGATAGCATTGCGTCCCTTGAGCGCGATCATAGTGTTGTGCATCGGAGTCATAACCGGATTGGTAACGGGAGCGATTGCTCCAACAACACCCATCGGCTTTGCAACTTCAACAAGGCCCTGATCATCCAAATAACGGATGATGCCTACGCTCTTCTTATCTTTAAGGTAATTCCAAACTGCCATAGCCTTACCTTTATTCTTCATGATTTTATCTTCATAGCATCCCATGTGTGATTCGTCAACTGCAAGGCGAGCTAATTCTTCGCCTCTGTCATAAATCGCTTTGCCTGCAGCTTTTACAACTGCATCAACCTGTTCTTGGTTGTATGTTTCAAATACTTTTTGTGCTGCCTGTGCTTTTTCGATCAAGCCGGCTACATATTCCCTAGGTTCCATAAGTATTCTCCTTTTTACGTATTCTGTTTTGGATATAGGTTCATTGTGTTTGTTTTTCCTACTTTGTGCTCTGGCGAATGGTCAAGGCCATTCGCCAGAAACAGTAGGATATTTGGTTATTTGGTTAGTGTGTGTCGTGTTTAATGGAGGCTTTGTTTATTTGAAGTGCTTGTCGTAAACGATTCCCATGGATATGTCGAGAACATCCAAAGCTTCCTTGATGTGAGCCTCTGTGATATTGAGCGGGGGCTCGATTCTGATTGTCTTTGCATTGATTAAGCTTCCGGAAAGCAGGATTCTTCTGTTGAATGCTTCAAAGACTACTTCGTAGCCCATGTCACCATCACAGAATTCCATAGCGATCATCAATCCTCTTCCTCTGTAAGTGGTGAGGAGTTTCGGATATTTCTTCTGGAGTTTGTCGAGCCCTTCCATGAACATAGCACCGCTTGTCTTAGCTTTTCCGCAAAGGTCTTCGCCAAGAATTACATTGAATGCTGCGATACCAGCAGAAGTTGCAAGCGGGTTGCCGCCTGTAGTTGTGCTGTGGAGAAGGGGATCCGGGAACATTCCTCTGAATGCTCTTTCTGTGCAGCAGCAAGCAGAAAGGGGAACAACAGAACCGGAGAGGGATTTGCCGAGGCAAAGGATGTCGGGAGCTACTCCATAATAATCTGTAGCAAAGATATATCCTGTACGTCCCATACCAACCTGTACTTCATCAGCGATCATCATGATGTCATACTTGTCGCAGATTTCTCTGATTCCTACTACGAAATCGTCAGGAGCAATGTTTACTCCGCCTTCGCCCTGGATCGGCTCGAAAACGATAGCAGCCGGCAGTTCGCCAACATAATCCAATACGTCGATCATCTTTCTGAGGTAATCGATGTCACCAAACGGTGCAAATCTTGCGCCCTGAATAAGTGGGAGGAAGGGTCCTCTGAAATGAGCTTTAGAAGTCAAGGACAAAGCGCCCATTGTCTTTCCGTGGAAATCCGCCTTAAATGCTACATAGAAATGTCTGCCTGTAGCAAGAGTCGCCATCTTGAGTCCGCATTCGATGGATTCTGTTCCGGAGGATGTGAAGAAAGTATACTGGAGATCTCCCGGAGTAACGTCAGCCAAAATACGAGCTAACAGTGAACGGTTTGCATCGATAAGCTCTGCGCTGGAAAGCGGCTGCTTGTCAAGCTGGTTCTTAACGGTCTCAACAATTTTAGGATGTCTGTGACCGCAGTTGAAAGCACCAAATCCGCCGAGGCAGTCGATGTATTCTTTTCCGTGAAGGTCTGTGAATGTATCGCCCTGAGCCATCCATTCCATAGCCATCTGGTCACCACCAGCTGATTTCCGATATTCAAGGAAACCGGGATTGATGTGGTTGTCAAAATTGAATCTGGTTTCATTGATGAAGACTTCCTGTTCTGCTTCAGTCATTGTCTTCTGGCTGATGGTCTTCATTGCGTACTCAGTATATTTGAGTACTTCGTCAAAACTTTTTCTGCCCATTTCGTTCCTCCAAATTGAACTTACATTTTTTTGATATAGCTAATGGTAATTTGGTAGTTTTTCTTAGAGTGCAGCTTCTACTGCAGCTTTAAGAATATCGTACGCCTTGTCGCAATCTTCTTTTGTCGCGATAAGGGGGGGTACCATACGGATGATGTTTGCTCCGATTGCGGTAACAAGCATTTTTCTGTCTGTGCAACCATGCTTGATGTCAACTGCCTTCGGTACATCAAACTCAACACCGACCAAGAGTCCGGCATGACGAACTTCTTTTACATGCGGAAGTGATTTGAGCTTTTCTGCAAAATAGTCACCGACTACTGCTGCATTTTCAGGAAGTTTGTTTTCGATGATTTCTTTGACCTGTGCCAAAGCACCTGCGCAGCAGAGAGCGTTTCCAGCATATGTGCTTCCGTGAGTTCCAGGACCCATCGAAGCAGCAACTTTGCTTGTGCAGCACATTGCACCGATCGGAAGTCCGCCGCCAATAGCTTTTGCCATGGTGACCATATCCGGCTTGATGCCATAATTCATATAATCCATGAGCTTTCCGGTTCTGCCCCATCCGGTCTGTACTTCGTCGAGTAAGAGCAGCATGCCCTTTTCGTCGCAGAACTTTCTGAGTCCGAGCATGAATTCCATTGTTGCAGGAACGACTCCGCCTTCACCCTGGCAAGGTTCGATCATGATAGCGATGGTGTTTTCTGTTCAAGCAGCTTTGAAAGCTTCGAGGTCATTGTATTTTGCATAGGTGAATCCGGGAAGAACGGGCTTGAATCCGATCTGAAGAGCATTGTCCGGCTGTCCTGTTGCGGAAAGTGCACCATAAGTTCTTCCATGGAAACCGTTGATTGCGGTTACGATCTGATATTTTTCGGGTCCGAAGTTATCAACACCATATTTTCTGGCGATCTTGATCATAGCTTCGTTGGACTCTGTTCCAGAGTTCTGGAAGAAGATCTTATCCATTCCGATGCTTGTGCAAACTTTTTCTGCAAGCAGGGCCTGGGGAATTGTATACGGATAGTTGAAAGTGTGCATGATCTGAGCAACCTGCTCCTGAACAGCAGCTACAACCTTTTCGTTGCAGTTTCCTGCACTGTTTACAGCGATTCCGCCATAAAAGTCAAGGTAAGGCTGATCATTTTCATCATAAAGGTACATACCCTTTGCTCTTGTGGCAACGAACGGATACCTCTCATAAGTTTCGATCATATACTTTTTTGTAAGTTCTACGATCTGCTCTGCTGTCATGTTGACATCTTTTAATTGCATTTGTCTGTCCTCCGTTTCATTCTCTTTTGACTCTTCAACTAATTACATTAATATATTGACTAACTTTAGATCAATCGATTCCGCATAAGCCTTTGTCATCCAATCGGTGATCCAGTAGACGTCACCTGTTATTTTACCACGAATAAATAATAAATTGTACTCATTTACACGCAAATATAAAGATATTCTTTTGTTTATTTTCTATGTTTTCTGACTTTGGCTCTATTCTAAACCTTATTGCCAATATAGAGTCAAGCGCCTTTTCGAAATTTTTATTTCCCGTTTCTTTTTACGCGCACCTGAAGTTTAAAGAAAGCGTTTCTGTCATAATGCGAAAAAGTAGGAAATTCGATAAGGACCTCACTGATACAGTCTCCAATCACCTCATAATCATGTTCAAAGATGAAGTCCATGAGCTTTTTGATGGATCCTTCCTCTTTGTTAAAGCCATCACAGTAAACACAAAGATACATTCCCTCGGGAATGACTTCGATCCCGTCGATGGATTCAAAATTGTCTTCTACAAAAAGAAACACTTCCGAAGCCCATAATTCTTTTTTTATGAAATGTTCTTTCCTTAATATACTGCCTACATTGCAAAAATAGCTCATAGGAAGTTTGTGAAGTGCATAATTCTTTTTTAAAGAGCGAAGGATGTGCTCGTAATATTCCATGCCATAACTGTAGCAGTTTATTTTTGTGTCATAACAAAAGATCCTTCTCTCTTTTTGATATTCCAAGATAACATCTTTTTCGCCTGGTGCGGCATCATACCTTTTATAACTTTCAATGGCTCTTTCGACTGCTTGTTTTGCGTGTTTCATCTCTTCGATCTGTTCTTCGATGTTTATTTTTTGGCGCTCTAAAATCTGTCGGAGTTTACTGACATTTTTTTCATCAAAGCATTCTTTAATTTGCGAAAGATTCATTCCGATGGCTTTCATGTACTGTATCATGTCCAACTTTGCACATTGCTTCATTTTATAATATCTATATCCTGTTTCAGGGTTTACCTCGCAAGGTTCAAGCAAATGCATCTTGTCGTATAATCGCAGCGTTTGTTCTGATATACCGTTGATTTTAGCCATTTTGCCAATAGTTAAAATATCTGTTTCCATAAGCGCCCCCCTTAAGCTACCTAGCTTATTATCGGCTATATTATAGCACAAAACCTTATACATGCTATATTCTTTTTTAAGTTTTTTTACCTAATTTAATTATCAGAATATTTACAATACAAATTTCATCGGGTATACTCTTTTGTGTTGGGTATTTTGCCCTTACGCTCCCACTACATTATTTTTCTAGTTCTTTTATTTTAAGGAGGGTTTTATGGAATACGGTTTTTGGTCCGTAGTGCCACCACTACTAACTATCGTCCTTGCGATTACCACCAAGGAAGTTCTGATGTCCTTGTTCGTTGGTGTTTTCAGCGGCGCATTGATTTACGCGTCCTGGAATCCACTCACAGCAATGGAATCCATGCTTCAATTCATCGTGTACGATTCGCTCGTATATGTAGATGAAGGTTCTGCTTGGAACATGCAGGTAATCGTCATCGTCATGCTTCTCGGCGGATTGATCGGTCTTCTGGTCAGATCCGGTGGCTCTACAGCATTCGGCGATCTTCTTTCGACTAAGATCAAAACAAAAAAAGGTG
>CAZKCB010000058.1:3371-9883 GCA_964550965.1 uncultured Oscillospiraceae bacterium | reverse complement strand
GAATTTAGAAGACATTCAAAGATCTCATCCTGTATCCCGGGGAAAATCTTCAGTACAACGATCTGATGGGGTTCAAGAACAGACAAAGAAAGGCCTTTTCCGGGTTCCCTGATGTTTTTTTCATGGAGTGTGATATTTACGCCGATATCGGCAAGCTCAGGGTAATTCGGAGAATCAAAAGCAACAAAACCGGAAGCATCGACTTTCAACGCACGGTTACCGCGCAAAAGCTTTTTACCGAAATAAATACAGACTTCGGGTATTTCATAATTGCCTGCAAGTAAAAGCCCTGTAACGAGATTATCCCTTGCATCATTTCGAATCGCGCAAAGAGGAATGAGGGCACCGGTAAGAATGACTGGTTTTGCAAGCCCGGAGAGCATGAAAGATAAAGCTGAAGCCGTATAGGCCATTGTATCGGCTCCATGAATGATCAGGAAGCCTTCATAATCATCGTATTTTTCCTTAATATCCTGTGCAAGACTGACCCATTCTTTTATGGATATCTCCGCAGAATTCAGAAGCGGATCGTATTCGTAAAGATCATATGCAGGTAAATCCGGAGAGCGCAATTCTTCGATTTCTGCAAGCAAAGTTTTTATATAACCGGGTTTGGGTTCATAACCGTTTTCTGTCAAAGCCATCCCGAGCATTCCGCCCGTGTGAATAATGCAAACCTTTTTTCTCATTTGTTTTTCCTCCCGGGAAACCCTCTATATTGAAAGAAGCTTTTTCGCATATTCTAAAATCTGATTTTTTACAGTGTATTGTAAAGTATTCCCTGTTTTTGTCTCTTTTAATCTTTCAAGGCTAAATGATTTAGCAGATTCTCGGAAGCCCCTCCCCATAAAGTACATCTACGACCCGCCTGCCGCCAAGGCGTGTCGTCATCGTGACCCCGCGGCCTTCTATTACATGCCCTAAAAGAACGGCATCTTTGCCATTCGGAGTCTCTCGTAGCAGTGCAAGAGCCTTTTCCGCATCTTCGGCTTCCACGATGATGATCATCTTTCCTTCGTTCCCCATATAAATAGGGTCCAGACCCAGGATATCACAAAAGCCTTTAACTTCGTCTTCGACAGGGATCCAGTCTTCACTGATTTCGATTGCGCAGTCCGAGGTCTCTGCGATCTCATTTAAAACGGTTCCAAGCCCTCCGCGGGTAACGTCCCGCATGGTCTTGACCCGAATCTTGTTTTCAAATAAGCAGGCACTAATATCTTGGAGGCAGGCACAGTCGCTTTTGATATCGTTTTCAATTTGCATTCTCGCACTGAGAATGCATGCATGGTGATCGCCCAGGGTGCCCGATAAAATGATCTGATCTCCCTTATCACAGTTCGCAGCGCTTATATTTCTATCTGCCGGGATCAGACCGATACCGGAAGTATTAATGAAGAGCCCACCATTTCCTTCAACGACTTTTGTATCGCCCGCAACGATTTTAACGCCGGCCTCTCTCGCAGTACGTGCCATCGAGGCCACGATCGTTTCCAGTTCAGAAAGCAAAAGCCCCTCCTGGAGGATGAATCCCGCCGTCATATATTGGGGCTCGGCCCCCATTGCAAGAAGATCGTTGACCGTTCCGCAGACTGCCAGTTTGCCAATGTCGCCGCCCGGGAAAACCAAGGGTGTCACGACAAAAGAATCCGTGCTGTACGCGATCTTGCCGTTGACCGAAAGCACGGCCGCATCTTCCAGCCGATCCAACACTTCATTTGCAAAGTACTTTCCGAAAATATTCTTCATCAGTTCGGCAGAAGATTTACCGCCGCTTCCATGTGCCATTGTGATCTTCATTGTTTCTCCTTGCCATATTATTTTATATCTTTGCTACGCGATTCCGATACCAGGTTCCGCAGGCTCCCTCAGCCGAAACCATACAAGGTCCGAAGGGATGGATCGGATCGCAGGCATTCCCAAACATAGGGCAGTCAGACGGATCGATCCGCCCGACAATGACTTCAGCGCAGCGACAGCCGCCTGGGAGGATCATATCTTTGTCGAGGCCTCTGCTTCCGGCGTCAAAACCGGCATATTCGGGTCTGAGATACAATCCGGAATTTTCGATTCGCCCGAGTCCTCGCCATACCGCGCCGTCCGTTTCAAAATACTTAGCTGTCACGAGCAGAGCCTTTTCGTTTCCGTTGACTTTGACAGCATTCGGATACAGATTATGGACAGCGGAATGTTTTTCTTCTTTCTGTTCTGTTGCCTGTTTTACGAGATCATAGATTGCAGCAAGAATATGTTCAGCTTCAAATCCAGCTACCGCACAGGGCATTCCGTAATCGACTGCAAGCTCTTCATATGGCTTGCTGCCGATGATCACGCTGACATGTCCGGGGCAGATGAATCCGTCGATGTCTTTTTCATTTTCGCAGATCCAGCGCAGAGCGGGAAGGATGGTCTTGATTGCCGTGATCAGCTTTACATTTGAAAGACCGCGCTTTTCTGCTTCTTCCAGCGTCAATGCATAGATAGGAGCCGTGGTCTCAAAACCAACTGCGGCAATGATATATGTGGTATCCGGGTCCTTCTCGGCTTTTTCGATGGCCTCAAGCGGTGAATACATCAGTTCGACTCGCGCGCCTTCTCCTTTAGCCGCCGATAAGTTTCCGGTTTCACCCGGCACTTTCATCATATCGCCAAACGAAAGAAGCACACTCCTCGGTGTCTTTGCAGCCTCGATGCAGCGATCGATGTAAGCCGCAGGAGTCACGCAGACAGGGCAGCCTGGTCCGGAAATCAGGCGGATATTTGGAGAGATCAGACTCCGGATGCCATTTTTAAAAATAGCCGCCGTGTGTGTCCCGCAGACTTCCATAAATTTTAGCGGTCTTCCCTCGTATTCTCTTAATTCTTTTATGATGTCTTCAATATGCATCGCTTTGTTCCTTTATATCTTCCATCTTCTCATTCCTGCCCAAGCTCTTCCAGTTCTTCAAAGATAGCAAGAAGCTCTTCCGCCTGCTCTTTTTTCATGATTTCAAGCGCGCATCCGGCATGGACAAGAACATAGTCGCCGATCTGGGGTTCGATCAAACCGATATGGACGTCAACGGAATTTCCTTTAAAGTCCACCTTTGCTTTCGTACCGTCTATCGACGTGATTTTTCCCGGTATTGCTATACACATAGCGCTTCCTTCCTTTTTTTCTTCTAATTATAGATTACTCTTTGCATTCTGGCTTAGCAAGTATTCCATACCAAGCCAGGCTTGTCCGAGGCTGATTCCTCCATCATTTGGAGCAACCGATATATTGTAAAAAACCCGAAAGCCCTCTGCTCGCAAAAGCCTTAAACTTTCCTCCATCAGGATTTTGTTTTGGAATACCCCGCCGGTCAATGCTACCTGACAGTGTTCTTCCATTCCCTTTTCTTCACTTCTTATCAGAAGACACACTTCGAGGATCATGCGCGCGACCGCCTTGTGAAATCCAAGCGCAGCGGCGCATACATCCGCACCTTCTTCAATACACCGGTTGAGACTTTGAAAGATCGGCTGCGAAAGCACCTCGCTGCGTTTTCCGGTTTTCCTGTAAGCAAAGTCCATCGGATACGGCGGCAAGCCTCGTTTTATAGCCTCTGTGGCTTTATTTTCAAGCATAATCGCACATTCTCCCTCATAGCGGTTTTCTTCGCAGATCGAAAGGAATGCGGCTACCGCATCAAAGAGCCTGCCCATACTTGAGCTTTTTATCGTGTTGATTTCATTTTCAATTCCGGCCTTTACGATCGGCCAGGCAGCAGATCCCTCAAATCTCGTTTCACAGCCGCAATGCTTTGCGTAGCTCATGGCCGACTTCCAGCCCTCTTTCATCGAGGCATCTCCGCCAAGCATTTTGATGTATTCGAGCTGCGCCTTTCGTTCAAACTCCGCGCCGCGGCATAAAAGAAACTCTCCGCCCCAGATTGCCCCATCGGTTCCATAACCGGTCCCGTCAAAGCTTACTCCGATCACAGGTCCCTTGATGTCGTGCTCTGCCATCACCGACGCCACATGTGCATGGTGATGCTGCACCTTCAAAAGAGGGATCTCTTTCTCCGCAGCGTAATTTTCTGCAAAATGAGTGGTGTAATACAGAGGATGCAGATCGCTCACGATAAGCTTCGGCGTGATCCGAAACAGCTCTTTCATATGAGAAAGCCCTTCGTTATAGATCTGTTCCGCCTCAATGCCGTCAAGATCTCCGAAAGACTGGCTCACATAGGCAAAGGAGCCTTTGGTCAGTGTAAACGCAGCTTTGAGCTGCCCTCCTGCCGCCAAGACCATCTGTTTTATATCCAGGTGGTTATTGATATAAAGAGGAACCGGTGCATAGCCTTTTGAACGGCGTATGATCTGTGGCTGACCGTCGATGACGCGAACGACCGAATCATCAAGTCTGACTCTTATCTTTCTTTCATTATAAAAAACCCCGGTAAGAGCAAGTGCAAACATCTCTTCATCATCTTTTATGATCGGCCGATCAGATAAATTTGCGCTTGTCATGATCAACGGTCCGCACAATTTCAGAAGCAGATGCTGCACACCCATGCTCGGAAGAAACGCTCCGATAAAACGGCTGCTTTGGCAAACCTCCGCACAAATTCCGTTTTCCTGTTCTTTTCGCTCGAGCAGGACGATCGGACGTGCGCTTGAAGAAAGAAGCTTCTGTTCTTCTTTTCCGGCATAGCAATATTTTTCTATTTCTTCGAGATTTCCAAACATAAGGGCAAAGGGTTTTTCTTCTCTTTGTTTCAAGCGCCGAAGTGCCTTCACTGTTTCCTGGATGAATGGGCTGCAGACAAAATAATAGCCGCCGACGCCTTTTAACGCGATGATCTCTCCCGCAAGGATCTTCTTCCCCGCAAGGGCCATCATTTCCTCGTTTGTTCCTGCTTCCACAGAGATATTGGTTCCTCTGCAGCGGAGCATCGGCCCGCAATCATGGCAGGAAATCGTCTGCGCATGGTATCTTCGGTTACTTCTTTCTGTATATTCACTTTCGCAGAAATCACACATAGGAAAATCGATCATCGAAGTGTTCTCTCTATCATAAGGTACTTTGTCGATGATCGTATAACGCGGACCGCAGGCCATACAGCTGATAAAAGGATGCAGATAGCGGGGATCTTTTTCATCCCAAAATTCCTGCAGGCAATCCTCGCAAAGTGCAAGATCCGCAGGTATCATCGCGGCATCGTCAGTTCCTTCACCGCTGTCTTTGATTTTAAAATTTTGAAATTCAAGAAAATCTGCATCGTCGATGCGAATGTGGACGATTTCGGCAGCAATCGGTTTTTCTCTTTTCAGCGTTTCCACGAAAAGATTGATCCGTTCAGGGCTTTCTGTCATAACAATTTCAACCAGCCCGCCAAGATTGCGAACTTCTCCGCTGATTGCAAGCCGATCGGCCAATTTTGCAACAAAGGGCCGGAAACCGACCCCCTGTACTATTCCCCAAACTTTAATGCATACTGTTTTCTTCTCGTACATTTTCAGCCTCGGAATTCTTATTTCCTTTGATCCTCTTCATGATTGTGGCTATGATCGTGATTATGACTGTCATGGTGATCATGGGTATGCCCGCTTTCTCCGTCATGGGAATGATGGTGATGGGTGTAGTGATTCGGCGTCTTCGGCTCAGCTGCTTTTTCGAGGATCCACGCGGCAGCTTCTGCAAAGCCCTCGCCTGTTTTTCCGGACACTTTAAATACGGGCACGTTCGGGTTGAGTGCCCTCACGCCTTTCATGAAAAAGTCTTCATCAAAATCAAGATAAGGGATCAGATCTATCTTGTTGAGTAATATGATGCTCGCCTTTTCGAATGCAAGAGGATATTTGTATGGTTTATCGCTTCCTTCGGTAACAGAAGAAATCAATAATTTGCTGTGCTCTCCAATCGAAAATTCTGCCGGGCAAACCAAGTTCCCGATATTCTCGATAAACAAAATTCCCTTTTCGTCGAATTTCATATTTCTGACCATATTATGGATCAGCGGAGCATCCAGATGGCACGCTCCGAAGGTATTGATCTGGTAAGTGTCGATGCCAATGGCCCGCAGATTCTTCGTATCGATGTCCGATTCGATATCTCCTTCGATCACATAAGGTTTCATGCCTTTCAAATTTTCTATGATATTTTTTAACGTTGTAGTTTTACCGACACCGGGTGCTCCCATCACATTGATGACATAAACACCCTGCTCTGTGAGATCTTCATTGACATGCGCCGCAATATGATTGTTTTCATCATGGATGTTTGCCATCAGATCTATTTTCATTACATCATGCATGCTCGTTTCCTCCGGTTTCCTGTATGATTTCAATTGACTCGATATAAAATTCTTTTCCGATCTCCGTCGGCTCTCCGTCTACGCCGCAATGGGGACAATCAAAAGAAAGGAACGCCCTGTCGAAAAGCGCACCGCAGCCTCTGCATTTGAGCTTCGGTTTCACATGCTCTATTTCGATCACAGCGCCCTCGCATAAGGTTACTTTTGAAATGATATCAAAATACATCTGTA
>CAZKCB010000058.1:0-3361 GCA_964550965.1 uncultured Oscillospiraceae bacterium | reverse complement strand
TTTCAATTCTGGAGGCCGCCCGTTCTTTTGCATGTGATTCTGCAATTTTTATGATCTGCTGGGTGACCGGGTATTCGTGCATTACACTGCCTCTTCTGTTGCTTTTTCAGTCGCCGCCTCTTTTTCCGGCTGAATGAAGGTATCTACGACCTTTTCAGTATTCGGTGTTGTATATGCATTTTCGTTTAACAGACAATGCTTCGGACAGACTTCCACGCAATTACTGCACTGGATGCAGCGCATTCTCTGGATCGACCATGATTTTGAAGCTTTCTCGACCGTGATTGCACTTGTCGGGCATTTCCTTACACAGATCCCGCAGAAAATGCACTGTTCGATGTCAATCGAGATATGCCCTCTGGTCCTTTCCTGCCATACACGCGGTACCACAGGATACATGAGAGTCGCCGGCTTTTTGAAGAGACTCGCTAAAACGGTTTTACCGATTTTGAATGATGCCATTTTCTCTCACCTACCTTTCTGTGCAGCTGATGCAGGGGTCGATGGTCAGAACGATCATAGGAACGTCTGCCAGATCGCAGCCCGCCAATGCCTTGACCATCGCAGGAATATTTGCATTCGTCGGTGTCCGGACACGCATTCTCTGCAAGAATTTCGTTCCGGCAGCCTTGGAATAATAATAGGCTTCGCCTCTGGGCTGTTCTATTCTTCCCACGAATTCTGCGGTCGGAAGCGCACCCTTTACGGGAACTTCGATATCACCATCCGGAATCAACTCGACAGCCCTGGCAATCAGTTCGATCGATTGATATACCTCACGGATACGAACCAGACATCTCGCATAGCAATCTCCGGCCTGTTCAACGATCGGTTCAAACCCCAAATCATCATAAACGCCGAGCCCATTGAGTCTCATATCCTGCGTTACTCCGGAGGCTCTCGCCATAGGACCTACAGCACCGAGTTCCATTGCTTCTTCCTTTGAAAGAACCGCGACACCAGCTAATCTGTTACGAACCGAAGCGTCCTCGATAAACGTATCCGTAAGAGCTTTTGTTTCTTTTTCCATGATACGCAGTTCCGAAACGATCTTATCCAAGGTTTCTTTGTCGACATCTTTTCTGACACCACCGACTTTGCAGACGCTGAAGATAACTCTTCCACCAGTCGTCAGTTCAAAAAGATCAAGGATCCTTTCGCGTACACGCCAGCAATGCATGAATAAACTTTCAAATCCAAATCCGTCAGCAGTAAGCCCCAGCCAAAGTAAATGGCTGTGGATCCTCGACATTTCGTGCCAGATCGTACGCAGGTACTCAGCGCGCGGGGGTACATCGATTCCCATGAGCCCTTCGACGGACATACAATAACCCCAGCCATGGCCGAAGCTGCAGATGCCGCAGACTCTTTCTATAATATATACCATTTCGGTATATTCATTTTTTTCTACTAGTTTTTCAAGCCCTCTATGGATAAATCCGATCGAAGGAATTGCTTCCACAACGGTTTCATCCTCTACAACAAGATCCAAATGGATCGGCTCCGGAAGAACCGGGTGTTGAGGACCGAAAGGAATAATTGTTCTTTTGCCCATTCTTTTTACCTCTCCTTCTCAGTCCTTAAGCTTCGGCTTCGGGTGCTACAGCGGGTGCTTCTTTGGGTCTCCAGGGGGTCGGCTCTGAAAGCCTGAAGAAATGGCCTCCAAAATCAAGTTCACTGTGCTTGAATGTGATCCCAAAAAGGTCGTGCATCTCATTTTCATAAATGAAGGCGGGCCAGTACACTCCCGTAATACTCATCATTTCCTGCTCTCTTGAGATAGAAAGTTTTAAATTTTTTAAATGGTATTCCTTGTCAAAGGAATATAGCAATTCAAACCCATTCTCAACATTTGTGCAGCAGGCCTGACCGAGTCGATAGCCTTCCGCTTTGAGGTCCATGACCTTCTCAAGCAAATCACCCGGCTCCGTCGGAATGAAAATTTGCTCTTTATACAGCTCGTTCATCGTCAGCCTCCTTTTCTGTCCCCTTCTTTGGCTGCGGACTTTTCATCGCAAGTCGTTTTGCTTCCAAAACGCCAAGTCCCTTTACAACCCCGTCAATGATCGCTTCAGGTCTTGCTGCGCAGCCCGGAACGTAGACGTCTACAGGAATTACGGTGTCAACGCCACCAAGTATATTATAACATTCTCTGAAAATGCCGCCGCTGGTTGCACAGATACCGATAGCCACTACGACCTTCGGCTCAGGCATCTGCTCGTAAATCTGCTTGACGACATTTTTATTTTGCTCATTGATTGCTCCGGTTACTAAAAATACATCCGCATGCTTTGGATTTCCGGTGTTGATGATCCCGAATCTCTCGATGTCATACATGGGTGTAAGGCAGGCCAAGACCTCGATATCACAGCCATTGCAGCTGGAACCGTCATAATGGATGACCCAGGGGGACTTAATAAAATTTGACACTGTCTTTCACCTCCTAAAATACAATGATGTAGATAACCGCAAGATTGAGCGCGCCTATGAGAGCTACGATCCATGCGGATTTTAATGCAAACTGCCACTTCATTCTTGCAAAGCTGTTATCGATCAGGATCTCAAGGAAGTATGTCAGCAGAGTAACAACGACTCCAAGAACAATACTCCATCCCGCAGCATGAGCAAAGAACAGATACACAAGCCCAAGAAGGAACATATTTTCGTACCAGTGTCCGATCTCAAGCATCGCAAGAGTTTTACCGGAAAATTCGGTTTTAAGACCCGCAACCAGTTCTTGGTGGGCATGATGCGACATGCTAAGGTCAAACGGCGATTTTCTCAGTTTGATTGTTAAAATGAAAACATATCCGAGGAAAATCAAAGGCATCAATGAAATTGCCATCGTATCAGAGGTGACAATATCTCTTACATTGAAACTCCCGTATACAGCATAGAATCCAACGGCCATAAGTAGCATCATCGGTTCATAAGCCATAATTTGAAGCAGTTCTCTCTGTGCACCCGCTTGTGCATAAGGTGAATTTGAGGAATAAGCTGCAACGATCAGGAACACACTCGCTAAGGTCAGAGTGAAGATAAACAGTAGCAGATCTCCGCCGCCAAAGAAGAAACAGCCTGTTATGATGATGAAAACAAGGAAGCACATCACATTGAAATCCTGAGATTTGTTTACTGTGATAGGTTCCTTCTCCAATAATTTAAAGAAGTCATAAAACGGCTGCAAGACAGGAGGCCCAAAGCGGCCCTGCATCCTTGCCGTAATTTTCCGGTCTATTCCGGCAAGTAATCCTCCGGCAAGAGGAGCTAAAACAAGATAGGCAACGATGCCTATGATTGCATTTGCAGTAATCATTAGAGCACCCCCCCTAACAGTATGACGAATGCTATAACAAACACA
>CAZKCB010000057.1:0-9908 GCA_964550965.1 uncultured Oscillospiraceae bacterium | reverse complement strand
TTTTGCTGTTCCGGAAGAATATATGGTTACAGAAAGTATTCGTGTTTTTCTTGAAGTTCTGGGAAGCGAAGAATTCAAAAAAATATTGAAGGAGCTTGGCGGATATGAATAAGCGTTATGACAGAAATCGAAATACCTTTTCGGTTGAGGAAAACGAACGATTCAAAACGTTTCGGGTTTTTGTTGCGGGGTGCGGCGGTCTCGGCGGTTTTGTGATTGAAGAACTCGGACGGCTTGGGATTGGAAATATTACGGCCGTCGACGGAGACGTGTTTGAGGAAAGCAATCTCAACCGACAGCTTTTATCGACAGAAAAAGTCCTTGGGAAAAGCAAAGCGCTTGCAGCGAAGGAACGAATGGCTTTGGTCAACTCAGAGGTCACAGTGACTCCGATCCAGGCCATGATCACCGAAGAAAATGCTGTGGAGCTGATTTCGGGACATGGTATCGTTGTGGATGCGTTAGACAATGCTTCGTCGCGCTTCGTTTTGGAAAAATGCTGCGAGAAACTTGGGATCCCGATGGTTCACGGAGCCATCGCAGGCTGGTACGGGCAGGTCGCGGTCATCTTTCCTGGAGATCGTTTCCTTGAAAAACTCTACCCCAAAGAGGGTGGAAAAGGCGCCGAAACGGAGCTTGGAAATCCTGCGTTTACACCAGCGGTCATTGCATCGATCGAAGTAGCGGAAACAATAAAGGTCCTGCTTGGAAAAGAAGAGATCCTTCGTAGCAAATTGCTTACGATCGATCTTTTGAATCACGAATACGAGGTGCTTACCCTTTAAATGAAACGCTTAGGCAGACAAAGAACGAAATTCAGCAAAGCAAACACTTTAACAGCAGTGTCGATCATTTTGATCGTCATAGCGCTGGCCTGTTTCTTTGCGGGCACAAGCATGTATAGATGAGAACAAAGCCGACGCTTTCCGCACAACAATAAATAAAGGAGAAAGAAAAATGCAGCACAGCGAACGGGAAATGGATCATTCGATCGAAGTAAGTTTTGACGGAAAAGAAATCCCGATGGTTCCTTTCGTCAAAGAGATCATCTGCAATGTCATTTTAGGGATCGTAAAAACGATGCGCGGGTTTACCGAAGATGCGGAAATCAGGATCGTTATAAAAAAAGAGAAATAGCACAGCAATAGAAAGGGAAAAAAGTCATGAAAGTATTTTCTGTCTTTGGCATTTCAAAAACAGGGAAAACGGCGTCTGTGGAAGCTGTGATTTCTGAACTTACAAGCAGAGGCTATTCCGTCGGCTCCGTCAAGGACATCCATTTTGAGGAATTTTCAGTCGATCGGGTCGGCAGCGATACGAATCGCCATAAATGCGCGGGAGCAGAGCTTGTCACGGCTCGCGGACTTTCGGAAACAGACGTGTTTTACCCGGGGCGGCTTCCGATCGTGCAAGTCCTTTCCTTTTACGATCAGGATTATGTCGTGCTTGAAGGCACAAATGAATTTTGCGGACCTGGCATCATCTCGGCAAAAAATACTGAAGAGATCGATCAAAGGATGAGAAGCACCGTCTTTGCGATTACCGGGCGCATCTCCGCAGAAATAAGCGAATATAAAGGAACGCCTGTCATCAATGCGATGACAGACGTCAAAAGACTGGTGGATTTGATCGAACGTTCCGTTCCGGACTGGCTGGGTCAAAAGGAATGGCTTATTTAGCTCCGTGAAGATGGAGGTAGGCCATCGTGCAGGCTCCGTCATGGACTACGTTGAAGCCTTTTTCCTTTGCATAGGCCAAAACCTCTTCGTTGTAGGTTCCCGGTTGAAGCCAGATGTTTGGAAACTCAGCGGGGTCAAGTTCTTTCAGATGCGAAAGGGTGACTGCCGGCGGAACTACAAAATCAATGCATTCCGGTTTCTGCGGAAGATCGGAAAGGCAAGAATAGCAAGTGCTCCCGTCTTCCATTTCTTTATAATTTGGGTTGACGGGGTAAACCGTATAGTCGTTATCCCGAAAGGTATGGAAAATGCGGTTGGCTGTTTTTTCTCCATTTGGAGTGGCCCCGATCACAGCCCAAACTTTCTTTTTCATCATTTCGTGCATTTTTTCTTCTTTACTCATAAAATTGCCTCCTTCGAGTTTGTGTTTACGTAACATACTCCTTTATACCCACATTCTTGGTAAAAGAGCAAGTAAAATCGAAAAAACTCTTGTATGGATTTCTCGGCGAAATGGTATATAATAGTTCTATCCTGATATACAGGTATAAAAAAGATTTTTAAACTGCTTATTCCCCAAGGGGACGTAAGCCGTTTTCTTATACGACAAAAGGAAAGGAGCAAGTTGATGTTTTGTAAGCAATGCGGAACGGCAAACAGTGATACGGCAAAATTCTGCAAAAGCTGCGGAACTCCCTTGATCCAAGCAGAAGAAAAACCCACAGCAATTGTCGAAGCAGAAGAAGAACAAACCGTACCAGCTGTGGAAGCAGAAGCACCCGTGGCAACCACGACTTCAGCTCCGCCTGCTCTCGAACCCGCGGAAGCTTCTTCCACTGTGCCGCCTCCAGCTCCTGCTGCGCCAGCTTCTCCTGCGCCTGCAGAAACACCCGCAGCCCCTGCTGCTCCGACATCGACTCCAGAACTTGCTCCGGTCCAAGCGGAAGATGATCTTTCGGAAGAGGAGGAGACGATTCCATGGTTTCAAAAGCTCCTGAGTGTTTTTAAAAGGGAGAAAAAAGAAAAAGCGCCAAAAGAGAAAAGCGAAAAAAAGGCAAAGGCAGAGAAAGCGCCAAAAGAAAAAAAGGTAAAAGCTCCTCAAAAACCAAAAGCGCCAAAAGAAAAAGCGGCGCCAAAGCCAAAAGTAAAGAAGGAAAAACTCCCCAAAGGAGCAAAAGCGCCAAAAGAAAAAAAGGCAAAAGCTCCAAAGGCAAAGAAAGAAAAAGCACCTAAGAAACCTGCTGCACCGAAGAAGCAAAAAGTTGCTAAGCCAAAAAAAGAAGGAAAGAAAAAGCTTCCGTTCCTCGGCCTTAGCAAAAAGAAAATATTGATCTTTATAATCATTCTGCTCGTTTTGGCAGGACTTGGATTTGCTGCGCTCGTATTTTTTACCGGAGGCGTTGAGCCCGCGCTTGAAAAAGCGCAGGGAACCCTTGAAGAAGCAAAGGGAACCGTTGAAGAAGCAAAGGGAACCGTTGAAACTGTAAAAAACGTCGTTGTAAAACAGGTCGTTTTAGAAAATGCAACGCTTGCACTGGAAATCGATCCCAAAACGGCAGAGCCGATCACTCCCGCGACTTCTTATCTCGCCGGAACAAGAGATCTTTATGCAAGCGTGTTTGTTAAGAATATCAAGGGAGAAACCAAGGTTTCTTCTGTCTGGACATATATTTCCACAAACATGGTCTTTTCTGAGACTGAAGTGCTGATCGAAAAAGATGAACAGGTCAGTTTCAAGGTGAAAGTGCCCGGAGGTGTTCCCCGCGGCGAATATAAAGTAGACATTCTGGTAGAGGATGAGATCCGTGAAACTTTGAATTTTACCGTGACATAAGCCGGATGGCAGCGCGGACATGACAAAAGGGAGTGAAGAAGATGGCTTGGATCGGTTTGTTGCCTGTTATCGCAGGGATTGCGGCCGTTATATGGAAGGCAAAACATTTTAAAAAAATAGTGCTTTGGCTCTTTCTGGTCGTGGTGGTTTTAGAAGCGGCTTCCTATGTATTGTTTTCGAAGATTGCATCGGAAGGAGTCCCTTTTATTTTGATCCTTGTCGGCTTGGCTTTAGGTGTTTTTCTCGGAAAAAGCAATAAGCTCGTGAAAAAAAGGGAAGTTATATTTTATAAGCAAAACCTGTTTCTTTCTCTCATCTATCTTGGTTTTTTCCTGGCAAATCAATTGACTGCAGCTCTTTTTAACGCATACATTCCCTTGCTTCTGATGCTTGGGGCTTTAGCTATGGGAGTTCAGATCGGATTTCTTTTGATGACTTTGTTTTTGGCAGTAAAACCCAAAAAAGCGCCGCTTGCTTTGGTGTTTTTGCTTTGCCTGACCTGTCTTTTCCCCTTGGGAACAGTCAATGCCACAGAGGAAGAAAAAGCTTCTGAAGGAGAGGCGGCCGTTTCAGAAGAAGCGGCGGTAGAACCTTCTATTATGGATATTACTCCTGCGGAGCTTGGTGTGACTGGCGTTGAAGAGGGAAATAAAACGGCATATGATGAACTTTCCGGAGGGAATCTTGGCACCTCGCTTATTTTTGACAAAGGTAAAGTAGGGAACAGTGAAAACGGAAGAGCGTTCCAGGGAGGCAGCGTTCGCTACTTTAATTATTACAGAGTGGCTCCTCCGCCAGGTGGCATATATCAATATGGGGTCGACGGCTGTACCGTCAGATCATATTACGGATATGAAATTTACAAAGAGGGTACCACTGAAGATCTTCTTGCCAAGCTGGAAGTCAATGCTGTAGAAAGACAAAACAGCGGCTGTACAGTAAACAGCATCCAAATCGGTAAAAACAAGGTGTTCCGTATTTATGAAGCGGCCGGGCCGATCGAAGGCGTCACTTATATGGCCGCCGCAGAGAATACCCTTTTTACCATAGTGTATACCTATACTACGCCTGTAGCACCGCCGATCGAGGCAGTAGAGACTTATTCCCCGCCTAAGATGACCGTTGAACAGCTTGATGCGTTGTTTGGTGCGTGGACAAAACGGATTTTGGGATCCGAAGAATTTGCAGCAGAAAAAAATTCCGGCAAAGAAGGAGAAGAAACGGAAGAAGCCTCCAGCGGGATGGAAAAGAAATCCGGTGAACAGAAAGCTTCTCCAGTCGGCGGCATTATCGATGGACTGACCCACGGAAAAGGCCTTCTTGAGTTTGTCCCCTTGGATTCAAAAGATGGCTTTCTTGCAAACCTTATCGGAGGACTGCTTGCCGGAGCCGGGATGATCCTTTTTTCTGTTTTGACGGTGCTGCCGAAAGGTCTTTCCATGATGGAGGAAGAGGCCGAAGAGGAAGAAGCTGGCCCTGCCTTTGAAATCAGCAAAATACAAGGGATCGGTATGCGGCGCGAAGACGGAAAGTTTTGGACAAAAAATCATGGATGGCAGGACGAAGAAGTTCCTGCTGTGCAAGTCGAAAAACTCGATCGTCTCCTTGAAAAGCTGAAAGAGGAAATCGAAAAAGCGACACGGAATGAAGACAAAATGATGGTAGAGCTTCTTGGAAATGAAAAGATGCGCTGCGAACGCGAGCGGCTCTCTTGGATCCAGGATCACGAGGCTTGCAAAAAAACGAAATATGAAGAAGAACAGTCTGAAACGGAAGAGCAGAACATTCCAACCGAAATCTATTGGAATTACAAAATGGATCTTGGTACAATGGCTGAAAAAGGAACCTTGAAAGAACTTTCAAAAGAAAAGAAAAAAGTCACAACAAAGCCGATCACGATGCGGATCATTGAAAAAGCAGGCGTTTTGTCCGAAGAAATGATCCTTCCCGACATCCATATCATCAGCGAGCCTGCAAACAGTACAAGGCTTGCAGAAGCAGGAGTGGAAGAGGCTTTGAATGCAGAGATCATTCGAAACACAGGAAAAAACATCCAGGCGCTGGAACGGGCCTTCGGTTTTGAAAAGGCTAAGTTGGAGGGTTGCGCGGAATCTTTGAAAGAAATGATTGCCGGCGCCGAAGCGTTCGCGGAGAGCTTACGCAGCAAGAAGGCAAAAGAATAATCCGGGGGAGCGGGACGAAAGCATATGGGCGAAACACAAACCATAAAAATAACATTTACTGATCGCGAGATCTGGGAATTTGGAACAAACCGGGGTTTTCCTGAAAACCCGGAGATCAGCCTTGTTCGGAGTGGCGCATGGGAACATTTCGCAGAGAGCCTTGCAGGCGCGAGAGAAGAGGAAGTTCCGGTACCTGAAAATAACAGTGAGGAGCCAGAACCTACTGAAAAGGTTGAAATTCCAGAAACTCCGGAAGAAATTGAAAAAGAAGAACCCCTGGAAACTCAAGAAATCGAAGAGTTCCTTGATTCTTTTGGTCCTGCTGAACCGGTGTTCCCTGATGTGATCGAAACATATCTTACTGAAAATCCACAGCTGCGGCCTATCATAGAGCACATTGCAGCGTCGGTCATGTATCCTCAAAATGTGTTCAACTTTTTTGCAGACATCGGGGGGAATGAGCTTCGGATGCGTGGCGCACAGCCCATCCAAGGCGGTCCGGATACTGCTTTTGCAACCTTGATCCGTGTCGGGAGAGAAGGAAATTTTCTGGGACTTGAAAGTCCGGATACCATTTACGATCTCATGGAAGAGCTTGCGGGGGTCAAAGGAGAGGATCCCGGAGAGTCTTACTTATTTGAACCGCTGACGCAATTTGTTTTTCTTGCTGTGGCTGATGTCATCAGAGAGAACCGCATTGAAGGCGGTCGATTTACGCCCTCTTCGTTAATGAATGCACTTGACCTTTCGAGAGAAACCAATTTTAAGCACTTTTCTGCGCCGATCGCAGAAATTATCGGAAGGCCGCTGCTCAGCACTCTTTCCCTCGAAGAAATGACACAGCTTGTTGAAGATCTTACGACGCAAGGGGTCTTTATCAGAGAAAAAGCCGGAGATCGTATGGTATATACTTTTGCCAGTGGTTTCCGTATCCTTCCCGAGATGTTTTCCTGTTCTGAAAACCGCTTCGCTTTATTTCGTTATGATGCGAACGGAAAAGGGGATCTTCTCTATGTGATATCGGAAGGCAATCTGTCCTGGGCCTTTATTGTAAAGGATAAAAGCGGCCGAATAGAGCGGATGAATAAAGATAGTCTGGCAAAGGTTCTTGCCGAGATCTTCCCACGGTCCCTTTTCTGTACCAGTTGTGGGACCCCTCTGCACAGCGGTGCCCGTTTTTGCGAAGAATGCGGCGCTAAGGCCGAATAGCATACAAAAAAGAAAAGAGGAGACATGCCAGGTGCACTGTCTCCTCTTTTCCTTGCTTGGGATTGCAATGGGATCGTCTATATGATGTAGTCAATATGCTGTATCGTACCGACAGAGCCGCTTTCTTTCAGGTAAATGCCGGTGCTTTTAAGCTCGGCGAGACCTTCGTTGCTGTTGTCCTTATAAGTAAAATCTGTCGTTTGATGCCCGAGATAGATCGCGCCGACTCCGGCCTTTGCCAGAGAAAGAAGCTGGTCCTTTCCGTTTTCGTCCTTGGTCCATACAGAAAGCTGATCAAAAATCGCGTCATTTTCATCGATCCAGGAATTCCCGTCGGAGTCATAATCCGAAAGTTCGGAAAATCCGTCACCCTTAGTAGGTCCAAAAAGCTCTTTCCCGTCGTTGATCGTCCCATCCTGATTCTTATCAAGGGCTAAGAAGCCGCTGCCTCCTGCGAGGAAGGAAATCTGTTCCTTTGTTCCGTCCGCGTTGAGATCAAAATCCACCTTCAAGTTGGAAAGACCTGCGGAAGGTACATCGAGGTTGATAATGAGAGGATCGATTTTATTGGCATCTCCGAGTTTAAGGCTTACCCGCTGCTCTGTATAGTAGCTTCTTGATAGGTTCATATTCAAATCAAAGGAAATTTCTTTTCCGTCCGAAGTCCTGATCGTTCCTTGAGAGGAATAGCTAAGGCTTTCGGATTCCTGGTAAGTACTTGAATAATCATAACTCAGTCCCCAACCGGCGCTAGGCACTGTGGTCA
Source organism: uncultured Oscillospiraceae bacterium (assembly GCA_964550965.1). Taxonomy (GTDB): domain Bacteria; phylum Bacillota; class Clostridia; order Peptostreptococcales; family Anaerovoracaceae; genus STD2-154. The sequence continues at coordinate 2,237 of CAZKCB010000057.1, read as the reverse complement.
CCGAAGAAACCGAAGAAACTGTACGGCTCCGGAGTCTTGCAGCAAGGGACAAGTCCTGCTGGCTCGAGGAACGAAGATCCGTGCCGACGTGCAACTTGACCTTTTTCCCTAAGATCTGGGACAAAAAAGTTTCAAGCAACTGGACCTTTTGGCGGTCTTTTTCGCTGAGCGCAAATTCATATTCGCCCGAAGAAGAGGAAACGGAAGAATCGGTTTTTGCTTGGGCCGAGAGCTCCTTTGCTTCCTCCGAGATGGTTATAGTATCCTGATTCGATCCTGCCAGAGCGCCTTCCGCTAAGCGGACACCTTTTTCCAGAGTCATACTTCCTGTATTGCTGAAAAAAGTGAGATTTTCGGACTTTTGAGAACTGACCGAAAAATCATGCTGGCTGCTCATGCTAATTTGTGATTCAGCAATTCGCATATGGGTTCCCTCCCATGTCAGCTCACTCTATTTGCGAAGCAAATAGACAGTGAACTCATGCAAGGAAATCACAAATTTATGATTTGTAGATTTCTACTGCTGTCAGCTCACTCTATTTGCAAAGCAAATAGCGGGCAAACTCATGCAAGGAAATCACAAATCTATGATTTGTGGATTTCTCGTGCATTTAAAAAAATAGCATGTACCGTATATTTCGGATAAAGAAATAAAAACTTTAGTATTTAAAATTTGCGGCGGCTGACGTAAATGATAAAATAGCAGAGAACCGATAAAATGACGATCGTTGCACCGGAAGCGATGCCGAGAGAATAAGAGATCCAAAGTCCTGCAAAACAGAAGATGTTTCCGAGAAGGATAGCAAGGATCATTCTCTGCTTGAGCCCTTTCGAGAGCAGAGCCGCTGTGGCGGCCGGAGCTGCTAAAAGGGCCAAAATCAGGATGATGCCAACGACGCGGATCAAAGCAACTGCAGTCATGGCAATCAAAACGAGCAGCAGATAGTCAAGAAATACTGTGCGGATGCCGCGCAGAAACGCAAATTCTTCATCAAAAAGATAGGCTTTCCAGTCATGGAAAAGAGCGATCACAATAAAAGAAACGATAAAAGTTGAACCGAGCATAAGCCATAGATCTGCATTTGTGACCGCCAAAATACTTCCGAAAAGATAAGAACTGAGATCGGGAGGGTATCCGGGCATAAGCGAAACAAAAAGAATGCCCAGTGCCATTCCGAGAGACCAAAAAAGTCCGATCAGAACATCGGCGCGTCCGCCGTTTCTCCTTTTGATAAAGCCGATCCCAAAAGCAGCACCGATCGAAAAAAGAAAAGCTCCGAGAATAGGCGGAAAGCCCAAAAGGTAGCCGAGACCAACCCCTCCGTAAGAGGTATGCGCGATGCCTCCACTCAAGAGGATCAATTTTTTTTCGAGGATTATGCTGCCGATAAGTCCGCAGATGATGCTTGCAAGGATGCCCGCGAAAACAGCGTGCTGTAAAAACGCATAGTGAAACAAAGCTTCGATCATAGCGTCACCTCTTCTTTATGTTCTTTTAAGACCCTATGGGGAACACCATGTGCGATCAGATCTACAGGACAGCCGTAAAGGCTTGTTACAATGTGATCCGTGAGCTCGGGCTCTCCGTGATAAACCAAGCTGTCATTGAGGCAAGCAATCCTTTCAACCGCCGAAGAAACAGCAAAGAGATCATGAGTGACCAGGAGGATCGTCATTTTGCGATGGAGTTCCCCCAAGAGCGCATAGATCTCTGCGCGTGAAACCGCATCGACGCTGGCTGTCGGTTCATCCAAAAGCAAAAGCCGTGGTTTTGAAGCAAGGGCCCGGCAAAGAAGCATCTTTTGAAATTCGCCGCCGGAAAGCTCTCCGATCTGACGCTTTGCAAGGTCGCTGATGCCGATTTCTTCAAGAACTTCGTAAACGATATGTTCGTCGTCTTTTGTGTATCGAAAGAAAGGAGATAGCCCGGAGCGAAGCCTTCCGGTCAGTACGACTTCGAAAAGCGTAGCCGGAAACTGTTTATCCAAAGAGGAAAGCTGAGGCACGTAACCGATCGAAACGTCTGATTTTCGGGGTGCGGCACCGTAGACCTCCAGGGTTCCGCCGGAAGGCGAAACAAGACCGAGGATCGCTTTCAGCAAAGTCGATTTGCCGCCGCCGTTTGGTCCGATGATCCCGAGATATTCACCTTCTGCAATATCAAGGCAAACATCTGTGAGTGCAGGTGTTTTTCGGTAACCCACCGAAAGATGATGGATATGGTTGGCTAATTGGCC
>CAZKCB010000056.1:0-9913 GCA_964550965.1 uncultured Oscillospiraceae bacterium | reverse complement strand
ACCATTTCCCTAAACCGAAGACGAGGAAGTAAAACTGCGAAACAGTCTCACAGCGAACCGGGGATGGTGTAAGCCCGACAGACAAAAGCCGCAGACAAATGGGCCTCTGAGGGCGGAGTGAAAGGTCAAAACAGTTTTCCTAGTAGCTTCCGACGCAATGCCGGCGTTATATGGCAAGGAGTGTGTTTGCACTCTGTATGAGAGGATGCGAAAGCATCAATCAAGGTGGTACCGCAGGTCAATAGCCTGTCCTTGTAAGTGAGGACAGGCTTTTTTTGTATTCTGCTAAGACCAATAAGATACAGAGAACTACGCAAACGGCGAATCGATATTTTAGCACTAGTAGGAGGAAAGAAAAATGAAAAAAATGATGAAAAGATCCTTATCCGTACTGCTGGCCGTTATGCTGCTTGCAGGAACCTTTGCACTGACGGGCTGCGGAAGCAAAACGCCGGAAAAAGATGCGACAGATGTGATCAAAATCGGTATCATCCAGATGGTCGAGCACCCTTCTCTTGACACGATCAGAGAATCCTGCATTGCGCAGCTCAAGACCCTCGGATATGTTGACGGCGAAAATATTGTCATTGATTATCAAAACGGCCAGGGAGATGCAACAAACCTTAAGACGATCAGCCAGCAATTTGTAGCCAACGGCTATGACCTTATTATCGCAATCACGACTCCGGCGGCACAGGCTGTTGTCGGCGAAACCTCAGACATCCCCGTTATTTTCGCAGCTTGCACAGATCCTATCGCTGCAGGCCTTGTTAAAAACCTTGAACTGCCCGGAGGAAATGTAACAGGTACTTCCGACGCTGTTTCTGCATCACAGATCATGGATCTTGCACTGCAGCTTACACCGGATATCAAAACGATCGGTGCGCTCTACAATGCAGGAGAAACAAATTCCGTATCGGTAATTGACGATTTGAAGGAATATGCAGCAGCAAACGGAATGACCGTTGTGGATGCCACAGTTACTGCTTCTTCGGAAGTACAGACCGCAGTCACTTCTCTCGTCGGAAAAGTCGACGCAGTCTTTTCACCGATCGATAACACCGTAGCTTCAGCTATGCCCGTTGTTGCAAAAGTTGCGAACGAAGCGAAACTGCCGGTCTATGTCAGCGCTGATTCTATGGTAAGCGACGGGGGACTTGCAACCTATGGCATCAATTACACCATCCTCGGACAGGAAACGGCCAATATGGTCGCTGAAGTTCTTTCTGGAACCAACCCGCGAGAAATCCCCGTCATGACGATGACGGACATGAATGTATATATCAATCAGGCAACAGCTGATGCTCTTGGCATCAAAATTTCGGAAGAACTTGCTGCAAAAGCGACCTTCCTCCCCGTTGCCAAACAGTAAGGAGATACTATGCCGATTACCGCTTTGATCGGATCGATTGAATTAGGACTGATTTATGCCGTCATGGCTCTTGGTGTGTTCCTGTCCTTTCGGACGCTGAATACACCGGATCTTACGGTCGATGGAAGCTTTGTACTGGGTGCCGCCTTCTCTGCAGTGATCTGCAGCGGAGGAGGCAACCCATTTTTCGCTATTTTTGTAGCTTTTGCCGCTGGCTGTCTTGCGGGTTGTGTTACGGCGCTGTTGAACACGAAACTTCAGATCCAGCCACTGCTTGCAGGCATTCTTGTCATGCTTGGGCTCTATTCTGTGAACCTCCGCGTAATGGGAGGCAAGGCCAATATTCCGCTGATGGATGTGAAAACCATATACAACAGCTTTGATGGAACCGCCTTGGAACCTTTTGGAGAGATGCTCGTTATTCTCATCGTAATCGTTCTTGTTTTGATATTGCTTTATTTGTTCTTGCAGACCAGACTTGGCTTTGCATTAAGAGCGACCGGAGACAACGAATATATGGTTCGTGCTTCCGGGATCAACACAAATCGGATGAAGCTGATCGGTATGGCCGTTGCCAACGGATTTGTCGCAACTTCGGGAGCGATGATCGCCCAGTACCAGTCTTATGCCGATGTCGGAATGGGTCTTGGCATGGTCGTCATCGGGCTCGCATCGGTCATCATCGGTGAAGTCGTTTTTGGTACGAGGACCTTGCAGCGGAGGCTGATTGCCGTTGTGCTTGGAGCAGTCCTTTACCGCGTGGTCATTGCGTTTTCTCTTAGCCAGGGACTCCCCGCAGTCGACCTCAAGCTGATTTCCGCAGTCATCGTAACCATTGCGCTTTCGACGGCAGTTATTATGAAATATTTGATCAAGTATTATAAACGCTTTGCGGCAACCCGAGCAGGAAAGCAGATCGTTCGGTTTATGACTCCGGCAGCTAAGCTGATAGTGAGTTTTTTCTTCGCGATCGGCATGCTGCTTGAGAAACTCCATATACGAAACAGGAAAGAACTGCCGGGAGGTGAAGGAAAATGATGGAGATCACAGGACTGAAGAAAGTCTTTGGCAAAGGAACCATCAATGAAAAGATCGCACTTGCGGATTTTTCTCTGACTCTTGGAGACGGTGAATTTGTAACGGTGATCGGGGGAAACGGCGCGGGAAAATCGACGCTGATGAACTGCATCGCAGGGGTACATGAACTCGATGAGGGAAAGATCATTCTTGACGGAAGAGACATCACCTCAATGCCTGAACATAGGCGCTCGAACTGGATCGGGAGGGTTTTTCAGGATCCCTCGCGCGGAACGGCTTTTGACATGACGATCGAGCAAAACCTTGCGATCGCTTACGGAAAAGGAAAGCCAAGAGGCCTTCAACCGGGACTCAAAAAAAGTGAACTTGGTTTTTTCAGGGAACAGCTTTCGATGCTCGGCCTTGGTCTCGAAGACCGCCTGAAGAATAAAGTCGGACTGCTTTCGGGCGGGCAAAGACAAGCCTTGACCCTTTTAATGGCGACGATCGTAAAACCGAAGCTTCTGCTGCTTGATGAACACACGGCCGCACTCGATCCTCCGACTGCAAAAACGGTTTTGGAACTCACAGATCGTTTTGTTTCAGAACACGGCCTTTCGACTTTTATGATCACACATAATATGAAAGCGGCGCTTACCCACGGAACGAGGACCATTATGATGCACGAAGGCAGGATCATTCTTGATCTTTCGGGCAAAGAACGGGAAACGATGACCGTGGAAGATCTGATCGATCAATTTGAACAAAAAGCCGGAGCAGAACTTGACAATGACCGCATGCTGCTTGGCTAAAACCAGGCGTCCCTAAGCAAGGAAATGCCGTCGCGGATCTGCATTTCATTTAAGATGCTATACCCCATAAACAATAAGTTTGTGGGGCATTTTTCTTTTTTGTGCCAGAACGGTTCGGGCGAGTAGACCCGGATACCTTTTTGTGCGGCCTTTTCGATCAGGTAGTCAAGAGTTTCTCCGTTTGGGAACTCAAGCATAAAATGAAGCCCCGCTCCTCTCCCGTGGAGATTCACGAGGGAACCCATTTTTTCAGTGATTTCCTGAGCAAAAGCATCGTGCCTTTTTTTATAGATCAGTGACATTTTCCGAACATGCCGCTCGTATCTCCCTTCCTGCATATATTTTGCGATGCTGCGCTGGGTAAGCCAGGAAATTGTGGGATGATACGAAGAAAACATCTCCTGATAGCTAAGCAGCAAATCCTGAGGGAGCACCATGTAATTTACCCGCAGTGATGGAGAAAGCGCTTTTGAAAATGTTCCGATGTAGATCACTCTGCCGTTATGGTCGATCGACTGCAAGGAAGGGATCGGATCTGCGTCGTAGCGGTAGTCACTGTCATAATCATCCTCGATGATATAGGCGTCAGCCGAAACGGCCCAGTCGAGAAGTTTCTGCCGCTGATAAATAGGCAAGGCTGTCCCGTAAGGAAACTGGTGAGACGGTGTAACGTAAACAGCGTTGACACCAGAACCCGGAAGCGTTGAAAGATCAAGCTCTTTTTCGGTTGCCGGCAGCAAATGAAGTTCAAAATCATTATTTAAAAAAACGTCACGGGCTCCGTTGTAACCGGGTTCTTCCATGCCTATCTTCCTGCCTTTTTTGCGTAACAGCTTGCAGAGCATATCCAGACAGGATTGCAGACTGGAAGCCAGGACGATCTGTGTTTCTGAGCATTTCACACCTCTCGAACGATAGAGATATTTTTTCAATTCCTGCCGTAAGATCAAATCGCCCTGAGCAGACTGATATTTATTGATTTCCATGCTATCAGAAGAAAATAAAATATCTGTTGTATATTTTCGCCAAAGGGAAACGGGGAACTCATCATGCATAAGGGACCCGTATTCGAAATCATAAAGGAATTCCGTTTGCGGGCCTTCTACTGTGGTATCAATAACAGGCAAGGATCCTTCTGCTGAGCTTCGACGGAGCCCTACAGGTGTATAAACCGTATTCTGAACGATAAAACAAGCTCCTTTTTGCGCTTTGATATATCCTTCGACCGCCAGCTGTGAATAGGCTCTGTCGACTGTATTTATCGAAACGCCGAGAGTGCTTGCGAGGGTTCGTATTCCCGGCAGCAGTTCGCCCTCTTTTCTGTTCCCGCACAGGATTTCTTCCTTCAGGTGCTCGTAAATTTGAGAGTATAAAGGGGCATGGATGTTTTTGTCGATGAAAATCATAATTGGTTCCGCCTTAGTGTAACTGTTATATTTCATTAAAGTGTATCTTTTTATCGGTTACACTTCATAATATAATAAAAGAAAAAGTGCAGCAAGCGTCTATTCTAAGAAAGGGAGAAAAAAATGTTCAGAGAAATGAGAAGGAAGGGCAATGCTCTTAGCAAAGAAGAAACCATTGAGATCCTCACAAAAAACACCAACGGTGTATTGGCGGTCGACGGGGATGACGGCTATCCTTATGCCGTGCCGTTAAGCTATGTATATTCCGAGGGAAAAATCATTTTTCACTGCGCCGTCACTGGACATAAGCTCGATGGGATCAAAAACAACGAGAAAGTATCTTTCTGTGTTGTGGGTCAAGATGACATCATTCCCGAGGACTTCAATACTCTTTTTAAAAGCGCCATTGCATTTGGCAAAGCAAGGATCCTTACAGAAGAGAAAGAAAAGCAGGCAGGGCTGGAACTGATCCTGGCGAAATATTCACCGGAATTTATGGAATCGGGCAAAGAATACATCGCGAAGGAACGGAAGCCCTGTGCGATCGTTGAGAAAGCGATCGATAACATGCCTGGGAACCGGGGGGTTTGCGAAAAAAGGGCAAAAAAATATGCCAATGACAAAGGTCAAAAATGTTGACAAGCCCCTCCGCTTGTGCTAACATCACTTTAAACCAATGAAGAGGGAGAAAAACTGCGAAATGGTTGCACAGCGAATTGGGGATGGTGTGAGCCCGGTGAACACAGCGCAGACATGAAGGCCTCCGAGGGCGGAGTGAACGAACGGAAACGTTTTAGTAGCAACCGACGCTATGCTGGCGTTATCTGGCAGAGAGTGTGATGGCACTCTTACAGAGAGGATGTTTTTTAACATCAATCAAGGTGGTACCGCAGGCATTATACGCTTGTCCTTGTTTTATAACAAGGATGGGCGTTTTTTTATTGAATTTTGGAAAGAAGAGGAACGAAAAATGAATAAACGAAAACGGGGCGCTGAGGGAATCAGCGAGAAAATAATAGGTAAATGCAACGAAATATTGAAAGTAACCATGCGTGAGTGAACGCTGAGGAGGATAAAATGAATACAAATAGAAATATGATCGATATTACCGGAAGACTCAACAACAGAAGGATCCCAAGAGGTTCTTTAGTAGCCCTGATCACACCGTTTACAGAAGATGCAAGTGTTAATTTCGACAGGATCAGAGAATTGGTCGAGTGGCATATCACGAACGGAACTGATGGCATCGTTGCTCTTGGGACGACAGGCGAGACACCGGTACTTTCTGAAGAAGAAAGAGATGAGATCGTAAGAACGATCATCGAAACAGCTGCAGGCAGAATTCCTGTCATCGTAGGCAGTGGCTGCAACAACACAGCAGAGTCGAGAGCGCAGAGTATTCGTTATGAAGCAATGGGCGCTGACGGACTTCTCGTCATCACCCCCTACTACAACAGAACAAACAAAACCGGAATGATCATGCATTTCACAGAGATCGCAGATGCCGTTTCCATTCCGATCATCCTTTACAATGTTCCAGGACGTACCGGCTGCCCGCTTACTTATGAGGCAGTGGAAAGACTTTCCCGTCATCCCAACATCGTCGGGATCAAAGAAGCAAGCGGAGATATTTCTCTTGTGAGCAAACTCGCAAGACTGATCAGTGATGATTTCGCGATGTATTCCGGAAATGACGATATGATCGTTCCCTTGTTATCACTGGGCGGAGCAGGAGTCATCTCAGTCCTTGCAAACATACTGCCGCGTGAGACCCATGATCTTGTCGCTTTGTTCCACGAAGGGAACATCCAGGCGTCAAGAGACATTCAGCTCCACTATCTCGATTTCATCAATGCGCTCTTCATTGAAACCAACCCGATTCCGATCAAAGAAGCAATGAACATCGCGAATCTGAACGTTGGCGGATATCGTCTTCCGCTTTATCCGATGGAAGAAAACAACAGAGCTCATCTGCTTGAAACGATGCGCAACGTGGGTTTGGTTCCGGCAGATGTTTGGGGACAAACTGCAAAATAAGAAACGCAAAATAGTAAAAACAGATAGAGCCGATAGAAATATAAGAGGGGCAGCATGAATAATAAAATGATCAATATAGCAGTGGTGGGAAGCGGCAGAATGGGAAGTATGGTCCGGGATCGGATCGAACAGACCGAAGGCCTTCGCTGCGCAGGTGTGGTCGACCAGCAAAATCCCGATTACGCCGGATCCTTCGGCGAGATCGAAGGCAAAATCGATGCGATCATTGACTTCAGCCATCCTGATAATCTGGCAATGATCATAGACTATGTGATGATTCATCCGACACCGCTTGTCCTTGCCACAACAAATTATACAGAAGAACAGATCGCTTCGATCAAAGCGCTTGCAGAAAAAATGCCTGTCGTTTTCACGGCAAACTTTTCGCTTGGAGTCACCGTGCTTTCCAAAGTACTTCGCGAAGTCGGTGCGGCACTTGCCGACAGCTTTGATATCGAAATCATTGAAAAGCATCATAATCAAAAGATCGATGCGCCAAGCGGAACGGCGAAGCTTCTCGCAGATGCAGTAGACCCGGAGCATTTGTTTCCAAGAGTCTGCGGCAGAGACGGGATCGGGAAAAGAGGCCGCGAGATAGGCATTCAGGCCATCCGTGCGGGAAATATGGCGGGAGAACACACCGTGATCTTTGCTGCTGATGACGAGATCCTCGAGTTTACGCATAAAGCGGGTTCAAGACAGATTTTTGCGATCGGAGCAGTCAAAGCAGCCTCCTTTGCAGTAGATCAACCCGCAGGACTTTACACTATGGAAAATGTGCTGTTCGGATAATTTGGAGACAAGAAGGGAAACACAATGGAAGCTAGAGAAATCATTCAATACATTAAAAATGCAAAGAAAAAAACACCTGTAAAAATCTATATCAAAGAAAAACAGCCGATTCCTTTTGAAAATTGCCAGATTTTCGGAAACGAGAGCAGAGTGATATTCGGCGATTGGGAAGATCTGAAAGACATTATTGAAGCCCATAAAGCCGACATCGAAGATATGGTCATCGAAAATGACTGCCGCAATTCCGCGATCCCGCTTCTCGATATGAAAGCCATCAATGCCAGGATCGAGCCGGGAGCTGTCATTCGTGAACAGGTCGAGATCGGAGATCGTGCCGTCATCATGATGGGTTCGATCATCAACATCGGCGCAGTGATCGGAGAAGGCACGATGATCGATATGGGAGCCATTCTCGGGGGCCGCGCGACGGTTGGAAAAAATTGTCACATTGGTGCAGGGACTGTTCTTGCCGGAGTCATCGAACCGCCGAATGCGCAGCCGGTCATCATTGAGGATGATGTTCTGATCGGAGCGAATGCCGTGGTACTCGAAGGCGTCAGAGTAGGAAAAGGCGCCGTGGTCGCTGCGGGAGCTGTTGTTACAAAGGATGTCGCCGCAGGAAGCGTCGTAGCCGGAGTGCCTGCTGTAGTAATCAAACAAACGTCTGAGGTCGCCGCAGAAAAAACAGAAATCGTTGAGGATCTCCGGACCTTATAAGAATAGAAAGAGGAAAAGAAATTGAACGGTAGAAATTTTATTTTTGACGGATGCGATACAGCGGTTTTGGCCGAGAAATACGGAACGCCGCTGTACGTCGTTTCAGAAACATATATAAAGGAAAGATGTGCAGAGATCAGACGCGATTTTCTCGAGAAACATCCCGGGACAAAAGCGGTCTTTGCAAGCAAGGCCTTCCAGACGCTCGATATGTGCCGTCTCATCAAAGAAGAGGGACTTGGACTTGACGTGGTCTCCGGAGGCGAGCTTTTCACTGCATTGAAAGCCGGTACGGACCCGTCGCAAATCGTATTTCACGGAAACAATAAATCGGCTGAAGAATGTGAAGCGGCACTGCATAATAACGTCGGAACGATCGTTGCAGACAGCTTTTCGGAGTTGCTTTTATTGAACGGGATCGCAGGTCGCATGAACAAGCAAGCTCCCGTGTTGCTTCGCTATATGCCGGCAGTCGACAGCCATACGCACCGATATATCTCGACGGGTCACGCCGATTCGAAATTCGGTTTTTCGAGACGGGCGCTGCTCTTTGAAAGAATGCTGGAACAGGCTTTGGCGATGCCGAATCTCGATATCAAGGGACTGCATTTTCATGTGGGTTCTCAGCTTACGGAAAATGATTCGCATCTTCTTGCCATCGACAGCCTCACGGAGTTGCTTCGTGAAGCAAATGAGAACCTTGGATTTATTCCTCGGGAGTTGAATGTCGGAGGCGGATTTGGGATCCAATATGCAGGCGATCCGGAAAGAAAACCACTTGCTTACTTCACAGATCCGATGATGCAGAAGCTTACAAAATGGTTTTCTGTGCAGGGATTCCCGCTGCCTTCTATTACAATAGAACCGGGCCGCTTCATTGTTGGCGAAGCAGGGATCACCCTTTACCGCATCGGCACCGTCAAAACGACAGATGGAGGCAGAACCTATGCGGCAGTTGACGGAGGCTTCCCGGACAATCCGAGAACTGCGTTATATGAAGCAAAGTATGATTCGGTAGCGGTCGAAAAAATCGATGCACCGAAGGACAGTACTGTAACCATTGCCGGAAAATGCTGCGAAAGCGGAGATATCCTGATCTGGGATGCCAAGCTGCCAAGCCTCGAACGAGGAGACCTGCTTGCCGTGCTTTGCACCGGAGCTTATAATTACTCAATGGCAAGCAATTACAACCGCATTCCGAGACCCGCGCTTGTGATGGTCAGTGAAGGAAAAGAAAGACTTTCCGTGCGCAGAGAAACGTATGAGGATCTGATCGCAAGAGAACTTTAAAAACAGCATAAAATAGATTGACAAAAAGCCCCTGCCTGCCATAGAATAATAGAATCTCTTTGCACTGCATTTAGCTACAGTACGAACTGAGCAGGCGATAAACCTCAAAAGGGTTTGTGGGGCTGGGCCCTTATTTGGGCAGCGGGTAGCGTATTTCATACACACCTGCGGGACAGTAATGTGTTCCGTAGGTGTGTTTTTGTATTTTACGGAACAGGCAGTTGCCATAGAGCAATCTTAAAACCGCCGAACGGCGAAAAATGGAGGTTCCTTTTATGACAGAAAACCCAAAGGCATATCCCGGATTAACAACGGCTGAAGCAGTAACGCTTCAAGAAAAGTACGGGAAAAACGAATTGACAAGCGGTAAGAAAGAAAGCTTTTTCATCAAGGTCCTGCATATTATCTGCGAGCCTATGTTTTTGCTTTTGCTTGTTGCGGCGATCATCTATTTCTTTTTGGGTGAGCCC
>CAZKCB010000055.1:0-10009 GCA_964550965.1 uncultured Oscillospiraceae bacterium | reverse complement strand
GGCGCCATACGCGTTCCGGTTTTCTTATGCGAAAAATAGTAGGCTAGTCCATCAAGGCGATGGAGAGAGGAGAACCCAAATGTGTGAAGAAACAAAATTTTTGATCTGCAAGCATTGCGGAAACATCGTTGGAATGATCAAGAACTCAGGAGTGCCCATAGTTTACTGCGGAGAAGAAATGCAGGAACTCGTTGCAAATACTGTTGAAGCGTCTCAGGAAAAGCACATTCCCGTTTTAGAGATCGAGGCGGAGAAGGTGACTGTTACCGTTGGAAGCACGATCCATCCGATGATGCCAGAGCATCATATTGAATGGATCTATTTGATTACGACAAGTGGAAGACAACGCAAGTGCCTTGCTGTTGATGGCGAGCCCAAAGCGATTTTCTTCCTTGCCCCCGGAGAAAAAGTAATTGCTGCTTATGAGCTTTGCAATTTACATGGACTCTGGAAAGCTGAAAACAAATAAGAATATCATCTGCAGAATAGAAAGGAAAATAAAAAAAATGGATAAATATGTATGTGTACCTTGCGGTTATGTTTATGATCCGGCAATGGGAGATCCTGATAATGGGGTAGAACCTGGTACGGCATTTTCTGCTTTGCCCGAAGAATGGGTCTGCCCGATCTGCGGCGCAGCAAAGGATCAGTTTGACCCGGAATAGAAAAAGGTCAATTTGATCGTTTCCTAAATTTCAAAGGAGGGGAAGCCCATTGAGTATGTTTTGCTTTCAATGTCAAGAGACTGCGCGAGGCACTGGCTGCGATGTAAGAGGTGTATGCGGTAAAAGTGAAGAAGTCGCAAAGTTCCAGGATTTATTGATCTACACACTCAAGGGCCTGTCACAGCTTGTTGTAAAAGGGAAGCTTGAAGCAGTGAATTTGCCTAAACAGAATCACATGCTTCTTGCAAGCCTTTTTATGACCATCACCAATGCGAACTTTGACGAGCAGGTTCTTGAAAATCAGATTCGTGCCGTAGCGGAAATGAGGGATACGTTAGCGGCAAAACTTTCGCTTAGTAATCTTCATGATGCTGCGACTTTTTCGGTCGGAACAAAGGAAGAAATGCTTGAGAAGGCATCTCATATTGGAGTGCTCGCAACTGAAAATGAAGATATTCGTTCTCTTAAAGAACTGGTTACCTACGGTATCAAAGGAATGGCTGCGTATACGCATCATGCGCTCAATCTGAAAAAAGAAAATCCGGAGATTTATGGGTTTATCTATCAAACCCTTGCGCGGACATTGGATCAAAGCCTCGCTGTCAAGGATCTGCTTGGGATGGCTTTGGAAACAGGAAGATTCGGAGTGTTGGCCATGGCACTTCTTTCGGAAGCGAATACTTCAAAATATGGAGATCCGGTCATTACGAAAGTCAATATTGGAACCAGGGACAAACCTGCCATTTTGATTTCCGGACATGATCTGACTGATCTTGAACAACTGCTCGAACAAACAAAAAATACCGGAGTCGATGTTTATACGCACTGTGAAATGCTTCCGGCGCATTCTTATCCCTTTTTTAAAAAGTATCCACATTTAGTAGGCAATTATGGAAATGCATGGTGGAAGCAAACTGAGGAATTCAAGTCGTTTGGCGGACCGATTTTGTTTACGACGAACTGCATCGTGCCTCCCAAAAGCGATGAGATCCGAGCCAGGATTTTTACAACGGGAACGGCGGGTTTTCCTGGCTGCAAGCATATTAAGACTGACGAATACTGGAAGAAGGACTTTTCTGAAATCATAGAGATGGCAAAGACTCTCCCGTCCCCGATTCCGATCGAAGGAGGAGAGCTTACCTGCGGATTTGCCCATGAACAGGTATTTTCTCTTGCGGATAAAGCTGTTGAGGCGATCCGAAGCGGAATGATCAAGAAGTTTGTTGTTATGGCAGGCTGTGACGGTAGAATGAAATCGCGTGAATACTATACGGAGTTTGCGAAAGCCCTTCCGGCGGACACGGTGATCCTTACGGCAGGCTGTGCAAAATATCGATACAACAAAGTTGGCCTGGGTATGATCGGAGACCTTCCGAGAGTGCTTGACGCCGGCCAGTGTAACGATAGTTATTCTCTTGTGCTCATTGCCCTCAAGTTCAAAGAATTGTTGGGGCTTGATAATATCAATCGCTTGCCTATCGCTTATAACATCGCATGGTATGAGCAAAAAGCAGTGATCGTGCTGCTTGCACTTTTGCATTTGGGTGTCAAAAACATCCATCTTGGGCCGACTATGCCGGCATTCCTATCACCTTCGGTCCTGCACATCCTTGCGGATACATTCGGGATCAGCGGAATAGGGAATCCGGAGGATGATATCGATCGATTCGTCCGTAAATGATTTTCTGAAAGAACGAAAGAAAATAATAAAAAACCTGTGTGGATTTTTCCACACAGGTTTTGTTTTGCTCAATAAATGTGCTATCTTTGGTTGCTTGCGCCAAGAACATTTTTGATCTTATGCTGCACCATATCACGGATTGCATCTCTTGCAGGACCGAGGTATTTTCTCGGATCGAAATCTTCGGGATGCTCAACAAAGTAACGTCTGATTTCTGCTGTCATTGCAAGGCGGAGATCGGTATCGATATTGACTTTGCATACGCCGTATTTTGCCGCAGTGCGGATCATTTCTTCGGGAACGCCTTGTGCACCGGGGATGTTTCCGCCATACTTATTGCATCTTGCAACAAATTCAGGAAGAACCGTGGAAGCTCCGTGAAGGACCAATGGTGTCTCTGGCAGCAGCTTACAGATCTGCTCGAGGCGCTCAAAGTCAAGAAACGGTTCGCCCTTGAACTTATAGGCACCGTGGCTTGTACCAATCGCAATGGCCAGTGAATCAACGCCGGTTTTGGCTACAAACTCGGCAGCTTCATCGGGATCTGTGAAAGAAGCGGAACGTCCGTCGACTTTGATCGCGTCTTCGATTCCCGCGAGTCTTCCGAGTTCGGCTTCAACGACAACGCCCTTTGAATGAGCATACTCTACGACTTGTTTTGTCAGGGCGATATTTTCTGCAAGCGGATACTTTGAACCGTCGATCATGACGGATGTAAATCCATCATCCACACATTTTTTGCAGATATCAAAATCTTCGCCATGATCGAGATGAAGGCAGATATCGAGCCCTGTGTCTTCAATCGCAGCTTCGACAAGCTTTAAAAGATAAATCGGTTTTGCGTATTTCCGGGCTCCCGCAGAAACCTGTAGAATCAATGGGGCATTTTCGAGTTTGGCTGCGTCAACAATTCCCTGTATGATTTCCATGTTGTTGACATTGAAAGCTCCTACTGCGTAATCGCCTTTGATTGATTTTGCAAACATGTCCCGCGTTGTAACGAACGCCATAATAGCACCTCCTACATAATGGTGAACAGGTTGCGCGTGAAAGCACAACAAAAAAAGTGTATTGGTTTGTATCGTTAAATACTGATACAATTATACACCTTTTGTAGCATGAATGCATGGCTTTTCTTTTGTTATTCGGTAATAATGGAAATGATTTCATCCGGCGTTGAGCCGACCGGGATGTTGAATGATCCTGCTTGAAGTCTTGTATCGGCTCCCGCCTTATTGACGGCATCGTAGAATTCCTGCTTTGAATTTAGAAGGCCGGAATCAACAAGATCCTGAGCGATCTGGCTGCCGGTCGCGCCATAATCGATGGTTAGGGTAAACTTTTCGGGCTGCGTCTTATTATCTGCGTTATCAGAAGAATTGCTTTCGGGTTTCGAAGAGTCTTCAGTCGCAGCTTTTTTATCTTGGTCAGAACTACTATCGGTATTTTCCTGATCGGTACTCGCGTTTGTCTCGTCCGTATCTTCTGTAGTTCCGGTATAATCGACGGCAACTTCTTTCTGCTCAGTCAAAGTTTGCGCTCCGAGCGAGCTTGGATAATCCATGATCACATCGATTTTTTCATATATGACAAAGGAAGCACAAAGAAGGATCACTAAGGCGATCAGAAGGTCGTTCTTGTCATAGATAATATCTTTTAGTTTGTTCATTGGAATTTCCTCGTTTCTTCTCTTCTAATTTAGCACATCAAGGCGGGAATCACAAATTACATTTTAGTTACTTTACATTTTGGTGACTTTATTATGTACTTTTTGCCAAGGTAGCTAAATTGTTGTATAATACAGAAATGATTATAATAAAAATTGGTGAAAATGAAGAAAATCAAAGGTTAGACCGCTTTCTGAAGAAGTATTTCAGAAATGCGCCGCTTAGCTATATCTACAAGCTGATCCGAAAATCAGTCAAAGTCAATGACAAAAGAGCGGGAGAGCAGCAGCAGCTTGCGCTGGGCGATGAAATTGCGATCTACATCAGCGAGGAACAGGCAGAGTCTTATCGGGGAACCGAAAGAGTCTCAAGAGCCAAACGGCAGTTCCATATTGCCTATGAAGATGAAAATCTGCTCGTTGTAGACAAACCTTTTGGCCTTTTGACACACGGAACAGAAACCGAAAAGAAAAATACTCTTGCAAACCAGGTGATTTCATACCTTATTGAGACAGGAGCCTATCATCCGGCGAGGGAGAAGACATTTGTGCCTTCACCGGCCAATCGCCTCGATCGCAACACGACGGGGCTTGTGATTTTCGGAAAAAATTATGCCGCAATAAAAAGCCTCAATGCCATGCTAAGGGAACGGGATGAGATCCGTAAATATCACCTCACTATTGTTTCTGGAGAGATAAACGGTGAATTGCATCTGATCGACCGCATGGAAAAAGACAGAGAGGTAAACAAGATACATATTCGCGATGAAGAGTCCGGAGAAGGAAAGCGCATGGAAACTCTCGCCGTGCCTTTAAAAAAGGCGAAAGGTTTCACCCTGGTCGAAGTTGAACTCGTCACAGGCAGAACACACCAGATCCGTGCGCATCTTGCAAAAGCGGGATACCCTATTATTGGTGATGAAAAATACGGAGATCCGCGGATCAACGCGAAAATGAAACAACGCTTTTCTCTGACGACACAGTTGCTTCATGCTTACCGGCTGTGCTTCGGAAAAGGGATCGCTCCTCTCGAAAATTTGGACGGAAAAACAATAGAATGTCCGCTTCCGCCTGCGTTTCAATCGATCCTGCAAGAACTCTTTGACGAAGGGGAAAAGTAGCAAATGGCAAGCTCCGGAAATGTGAAATCCTTCAAAGAAAAATATAAAGTATACATTGCTGCAGGCATTACCGCCTGGATCATTTTGTTTTTTATCCACCCTGTTGGAATTCATGGCGATGCGATGTCGCCGACGCTTAAGGACGGACAGATCGTTATCGTTTCAAAGCATACCTACAAGGCGGAGCCGCCTTCACTCTATCAGATCGTGGATTTCAACCGTGATTTTTCCAAAGACGGAGCGCCTGGTGAAAACGAGGTCAGAAGAGTAGTTGGGATTCCGGGAGATACGATCGAAATCAAAAATGGGATCGTTTATCGGAACGGCGAGCCGCTAAGGGAAAAATATGCAAAAGTCCAAAGCGGCGAAGCGATGGAGTCCGTGACTTTAGATGATGGTGAAATCTTTGTTTTGGGCGACTCACCAAAAAACAGCATTGACAGCCGACAGGTTGGGGCCTTGAAAATGGAAAAACTGAGAGGGGAATGCAGTTTTATCCTTTGGCCGCTTGCCAGCTTCGGCGCCGTGGAATAGTTACTTCAAAAGGTTTGAAAGGGAAAAAAAGAGGAGAGTACGAGTACATGAAAGAATGGATCAAAGATATTGCGATTGCACTGGTTGTAGGATTACTGATATTGCAGTTGGTCAAGCCGACTATCGTAAAAGAGCATTCGATGCTTCCAACATTGAATGAGAATGACTATATTTTCTTAAGCAAACAGTCCTACCGGATCCATGAGCCCGAACGCGGAGACATTATTGTTTTTCATACCGACCTTGTTCAGGCAAATGGAGATGAAAAGCTTTTGATCAAACGCATCATCGGACTTCCGGGAGATGAAATATCGATTGCAGACGGCATCGTTTACTTGAATGGTGACGCGCTTAAAGAGGATTATACCCTCGATGGATATACGGCATCAGAGATGGAGCCGCTTGTCGTGCCCGAGGATTCTCTCTTTGTAATGGGAGACAATCGTCAAAACAGCACAGACAGCAGGGAAATAACGATTGGCTGTGTGGATGAGGATCTCGTGCTTGGGAAAGCCGTCTTCCGCTTATATCCATTTAACAAAATTGGCTTACTGTAAAGATTGCTCCGGCTATGCCGGATCACATAAGGGAGAAGGTGCAGAATGAATGTAAAACGCACAGCGCTCCGAGCGGCCAGAAATTTATTGCTTGTTGTGGTTGCAGTCCTGGTATTGTTTTCCTTTGCAACACCTTTTTCAGTAAACGGGTATGCAATGTATCCAACGATTTCACCGGGCAGTTATGTCCTTGTGAATAAGATCCCCTATCTTGTGATCGAGCCAAATTATGGGGACGTTATACTTTTTCGTGAGAAAACGGATGATGATAAAAATGTTGGAGAAAAGCGTATCATGCGTGTTGTTGGACTTCCGGGCGATATGATTGAAATAAAACGTGGTGTGCTCTATCGAAACGGGAACGCTGTAGAAGAGCCTTATGTCAGCGCAAAAGTAACCCCGGTCAATGTCAGTCTTAGAACGGTAGAAGAGAAGTGCATTTATGTTATGGGTGATGATCGCGGTAGAAGTGACGTTGTCACAGAACTAGCCGACGGGCAGATCCCTACAATGAATATTATCGGACGAGTGGAAGTCAAAATCTTTCCGTTTGACCAGATCGGAGCGATAGAATGAGACAAAGAAAATTGATCGCGAACAATAAAAAAGCGAGACACGATTATTTTATAGAAGAAGTATACGATGCAGGTATCGTTTTGACCGGTACCGAGATCAAATCGATCCGGCAGGGGAAGGTAAATCTCAAAGAGAGCTTTGCCAAAGTCGAGAATGCCGAACTCTTCGTCTACAGCATGCATATCAGCCCCTATGAGCAGGGAAATCGCTACAATGTAGACCCTCTGCGCCCTAGGAAGCTTCTTCTGCACAAAGCGGAGATTCGGAAGCTGATCGGCTATACGACACTTAAAGGTCTGACACTCGTACCACTGAACCTTTATCTTGATGAAAAAGGCAGAGCAAAGATGGAAATCGCAGTGGCAAGAGGAAAGAAACTTTATGACAAGCGGGAAGATATCGCAAAGCGCGATTCGGATCGCCGGATACAGCAGGAAATGAAACAGAGCCGCCGCGGAGATTGAGGAATATTAAAATGCAATCTTTTGCAACGCTGTTCAAGATGCAGCATTTTACTGCTTCCCTTGAGAACCGCTCACTCTGCGAATGAACATATATTAGGCGGACAAGGATGCGGAGGTGCATTCTTGAGTTCGGACGGTTCTTTACGGAAAACAGTAAACTGCTGCCTTTGAAGTCTTAAAACAACTACGTTTTAAAACACCTTAATAAACTGATTTGAAGTAATATAATTTTAATTTTATTATTGATCGTTTTGTGGTATAATAACATCATACAAATGATATGTATCCCCTCTGTAATAGCAGAGGTAAACCTGAAGCCCTAAAGTTTTGCTCCGTATATTCGGACCAAAGGTTATGGGGGTGAAATGGTTTCGACGGGGGTGCGGAATCAGGATAAGCGAGCCGCAGTTTGCCAAGTCTGCGTTAAAAATGGCACGTTAAATATAAACGCTAAAAATAATAACAATTTCGCACTGGCTGCATAGCAGCCGCCGCGCGTCAGCTCCGATTCACCTATAGGTCGGCTGATCTGGCGTAAAAAATATAGGAAAACTCTATGCGATTTCTCGGTAACATAGGGGAACAACGAGATAGCTAAAGACGAAGCCTGCTGACGGGCGTCGGAAGAAGCGAAATAAAAAATCATCAGCTGCGCTCGGAGAAAGTTCTGCGGAAGTGCTTTCGGACAGGAGTTCGACTCTCCTCACCTTCACCAGAAAATAAAATGCCACCTAACTGGTGGCATTTTTATTTTTTGGTATTGTCAGTGTCAGGAGACGCGAACCATTTCCATTTTTCTTTACAATGTGGTAAAATTTGTGGAGATGGTAAAATACAAATACTGAAATATCAACCTTTGCAACCTGTAGTTGCGGAATTGAAAACTCAAATATATAGTGCAACCAAGTGCTTTGTTATAGAATCAAAGCAAAAATAGAGGTGAATGATATGAATCTTGACATTGCAAACAGGTTATATGGATTGAGAAAAAACAGCAACTTATCACAGGAAGAATTAGCCGAAAAGATAGGAGTCAGCCGTCAGGCGGTTTCCAAGTGGGAGAGAGCCGAAGCTTCTCCCGATACCGATAACCTGATCCTTTTATCAAAGCTCTACAATGTGTCGCTGGATGAGCTGCTTTCCACCGAAGAACCCGTAGAAGTAAAAACAGATCGTGCAAATGAAACGGCCAAAGATAATGCCAATGATGGGAATAGAGAAGCGAACAAAGGAAATGATTTTTGGAAAACCTTTCCCTACCCGCTCATTGTTACGATCATCTATTTACTGCTTGGATTTACTTTTAACGTATGGCATCCCGCTTGGATTTTGTTTATTACGATTCCGATCTACTATTCTTTTGTCGGGCATTCCTGCAGCAGACATCATAAGGAATAAAACCGGGTTTTGTTCTATACGATTTTCAGAGTCCAATCCTCAATATTCCATACATCCGTGACCCAATCTTCATAGAACTCGGGTTCATGGCAAACAAGCAAAATTGTGCCCTTAAATTCACTAAGGGCCTTTTTTAATTCTGTCTTGGCCTCCACATCCAGATGGTTGGTGGGTTCGTCAAGAATAAGCCAGTTTGTATCCCTCTGCATTAGCTTGCATAGTCTTGCCTTGGCATTTTCTCCGCCGCTGAGCACTCTCATTTGGCTGGTAATATGCTCATTAGTCAGGCCACACTTCGCCAATGCGGAACGCACTTCCGCATTTGTGTAGGAAGGGAATTCATCCCATAGATATTGCAGTGCAGTGCTGGAATTGTCTCGATCTGCCTCCTGTTGGAAATAGGCGGGGTGAAGAAAATCACCAAGATCGATATTCCCCGACACGGCATTTATTTCGCCCAATATACTTCTTAACAAGGTTGTTTTTCCTAATCCGTTTGTGCCCTGTATTGCAATCTTTTGGCCTCTTTCAAGGACAAAATCGACTGGCTTAGTCAAAGCCTCGTCATAACCAAGTACGAGATTTGAAGCTTCAACAATGTGTCGGCTCGGAGTCCTGGCTGTGCGAAATTGAAATGACGGCTTTGGTTTTTCCCTTGGTTTCTCAAGAACATCCATCTTGTCCAGTGCTTTTTGCCTGCTGTTTGCCATGCCTCTGGTCGCAACTCTTGCTTTGTTCCTTGCAATGAAATCTTCCATTCGTTCGATTTCCTGCTGCTGCTTTTCGTATGCTTTGCTTTCCTGATTCTTCTTCACACTATACATCTGCATAAATTTTTCGTAGTCGCCGGAATATCTTGTAAGCTCACCATCATTTACATGATATATGACATTGATCACAGCGTTGAGGAATTCCATGTCGTGGGATACCAGTATGAATGCATTTTCATATTCAGTCAGATATTTTTTGAGCCATTCTATATGTTCATAATCAAGGTAATTTGTAGGTTCGTCCAGGATAAGAATGGAAGGGTCCTGAAGCAAGAGCTTTGTCAACAGTATTTTTGTACGCTGACCGCCGCTCAAATCAGAGACGTCTTTGTCAAGACCGATGCTTTTAAGCCCGAGCCCGTTGGCTACCTCTTCTATTTTGCTATCGATGGTGTAGAACCCGCTGTGCTCGAGCATCTCTTGGATTTCGCCGGCTTCCTCCATCAGTTCTTCTATTCCCTCTTCGGCGACAGCCATCTTTTCATAGATACTAAGCATTTCCGCCTCAAGGTCAAACATCCTCTGAAATGCCTCTCGAAGGACATCTCGGATGCTCATTCCCTTCTTTAAGGAAGAA
>CAZKCB010000054.1:0-10204 GCA_964550965.1 uncultured Oscillospiraceae bacterium | reverse complement strand
CGATGTGGCCGATTTCTCTGATGCCGTTCCCGATGACACTTTTGCAAAAATTGTCGCCGTTTTGCGTATCGCCGTTCCTTATACCGGAATGATCATTTCAACGAGGGAATCCGCGAAAATGAGAAAACGCCTCCTCGAACTTGGGATCTCGCAGATCAGCGGCGGTTCCAAGACAAGCGTCGGCGGCTATGACACACCGGAACCGGAAGAAGAAAACTCGGCACAATTCGATGTCAGCGACAGAAGAACACTTGATGAGATCGTCAACTGGCTTCTTGAACTTGGCTTCATCCCGAGCTTCTGCACCGCCTGCTACCGTGAAGGCCGCACCGGTGACCGTTTCATGAGCCTCGCAAAAAGCGGACAGATCGCAAACTGCTGCCACCCGAACGCGTTGATGACCCTGAACGAATACCTTGAGGATTACGCTTCTCCCGAAACCAAAGCGAACGGAAAAGCGATGATCGCCGAACAGGTCGAACTGATCCCGAACGAAAAAGCCCGCGGCATCGCCAAGGAACACCTCGTTGAAATGGGTGAGGGAAAGCGCGACTTCCGCTTCTAGAAAACAAAGCTTAACGCAGGAGGGGGAACTATGAGCCTTACAGATACACCAAGAGCCAATCGGCTCCACATAGGCATATTCGGCAGAAGAAACAGCGGAAAATCCTCGCTGATCAACGCGTTGACAGGTCAGGAGATCGCTCTGGTCTCAGATGTTCCCGGAACGACGACCGACCCTGTCTATAAATCGATGGAGATCCACGGCATCGGTCCTGTTGTATTCATTGATACCGCAAGATTTGATGACGAGGGCGAGCTCGGACTCATGCGCGTCGAAAAGACAAAAGCAGCCGCCGAGAAAACAGACATCGCTCTGGTTGTGATCAGTGACTCCGACATCGATAAAGAACTTGAATGGATCAAGACGCTGCAGGCAAAAAAAACACCTGTGATCGTCATCATCAATAAAGCCGACATCATTAAAAACGCAGATATGCTCGGCTTCATGGTAAAAAAATCAAGCGGCCTGACACCTCTGATCGTAAGCGCCAAAGATAAAACAGGCATCCGAGAGATCCGTGAAGAATTGATCCGCAGACTGCCTGAAGGTTACGAAGCCGTCAGCATCACCGGAGACCTTGTAAAAGAAGGTGAGGTCGTGCTTCTTGTCATGCCGCAGGACATCCAGGCACCCAAAGGCCGCCTGATCCTCCCGCAGGTACAGACACTGCGAGAGCTTCTTGACAAGAAATGCCTCGTCCTTTCTGCAACAACAGACAAGCTCGATTCCGCGCTTGCCTCTCTCTCTGCTCCGCCGGCTCTCATCATCACTGACTCTCAGGTTTTTCGTACGGTCTACGACAAGAAACCCGCGGAAAGCAAGCTGACTTCGTTCTCGGTCCTTTTTGCGAATTATAAAGGCGATCTCTCTTACTTTGTCGAGAGCGCCGCCGCCATCGAGGCATTGACGACCGATTCAAAGGTCTTGATCGCCGAAGCCTGCACGCATGCCCCTTTGTCTGAAGATATCGGACGAGAAAAGCTTCCGGCGCTTCTGCGCAAAAAAATCGGCGAACAGCTTCACATCGATGTGGTCTGCGGCGCCGATTTTCCGGACGATCTTTCTTCTTATGATCTTGTGATCCACTGCGGGGCCTGCATGTTCAACCGCAAGCACGTTTTGGCGCGGGTCGATTCTGCTCGGGCCCAGGATGTTCCGATGTCCAATTACGGGGTCGCTCTGGCTTACCTTTCAGGCATCCTCGACAAAATCGATCTTTAGCGGATCAAAAAGTTATTTGTTTTGCGGATCGCAAGCAGTCTTTCATAGCGGAGTTTTTGCTCCTCTCGCGCAAATCCGAAGCCGTATTGGACAAAATCCAATACATCGGCATCTTTTACGATTTCCTCGAGAGGAGTTCCTATTTCGCCTTTTTTGCTGTGGTTTTTTACCGCAAGGGCGATTTCTCTGATCTCCTCTTCAAGAAAAAGCTCTGTCTTACGAAGAAATACTTTGACCGGCTCATAGCCGTATTCTGCATGTCCTTCCTGCTTGCCGTTTATGATCCTTCCGTAATCGTGTACCGTACAGGCGCAGCCTGCGAGGATCGGGTCGATCCTGCGTTCTTCCGCAAGAAAATAGCCTACCTTTCCGCAGCTTGCCATATGTATTCTTTCCCAATCAATGGGCTGGTCGCGCTTTTCAGTCACGAGCTCTTCATACTTCTTAATTTCTGCAAGCAAGGCGATCTGCAGCTTCAACATTCGGTTAATCATATCGCACCATCCTTTGCTTATTGCCCTTCTTTTTGAGGGCTTACGGCATGTATACCATCTTATTTTCTTTACAATCAGGTTTTGTTTATAGAAGAGCACAAGCTTTTTCGCTGTGTGGTTTTAAAATAAAAGCAGTTAAGCATATGCCTTACGGCAGTGGCGGGATATTTTCGGAAGAAAGCATCCGAGGGATTTTGTGTGATCCTCTTTTGTAGGCTGCCTAGCCGCTTGGCACAATGTCAAACACTGTTACCCTGTTAGTTTGTTTGACATTCCAAGCGACAGGCAGACGAGAAATCAGGATCCCAAAAACGTGAGTGTTTTCAATCGAAAATATCCCGCCACCTCTAAATTTCCTCTTTGACGATCTTGATATAATCCTGTATAAACTGCGGAAGATAGCTGTTTTTTCTATAAACGGCGAAAAGTTGGACGGTCAATTTCGGATCGCCTATGGAAAAGTAAAGCGGCGTCTCTTTTATGTTGATATGCTTCAGGTGGGTCTCGGAGGCAAAAGAGATCCCGAAGCCGCAGGCCGCCAGACTGATTGCGCACTCGATGCTTCTTGTCCTTAGCAGGATTTTAGGCTTTATCTTGAACTGCTCCAAAACTTTTTCTGCCGTTTCTCCGCTTTTCTGCTCCGGATCATTGATGACAAAAGCTTCCTTTTCAAAGCGCTTGACGTCGATCCACGGAAAAGTACATCCTTCGATTTCCTTCCCTTCCTTTGCCAAGGGATGATTTCTCGCAACAGCCAACGTGATTTCCTCATTTCTTAAGAGTTCACAATCGAGCATCGGATTACGTCCCGAATAATTGAAAATGGCTACATCTGCATCTCCGTTCATGACCAGTTTATCTAAATTATTCGATTCTGTTTCTTCTATGAAATTGACATCGACATTCGGATACATTTCTTTGAATTTCGGAACTGTCTTTGGTATCAGATACGGGCTTCTTACTACGGAACAGGCAATATTCAATCTTCCTTTTTTATGGTTTTGGATATCAAAGAACTCATCGTCCAGGCCTTTTTTGATCTTCAAGACCTCTTTCGCACAGTTTAAATATTTTTCGCCAGCGTAAGTCAAAATGAAATGGTTCCCTGCTCTCTCAAAGAGTTTGATCTCCAGATTCTTCTCGAGATTTTGCAGGTATTTGCTCAAAGAGGGCTGCTATATATACAATTCTTTGGCCGCTTTTGAAATGCTGTTGTTTTTAGCGATCGCCGAAATATATTGCAATTCCTTAAAGTCCATTTTGTGCCCTCCTGCAAATTATAGCTTTACTGAATAAAAAATATAGAAATTATGTATTGGACGAACAGTTACTATGATTATACACTGGATTTGGCAACTTTAATAAAGCAATTTTTGGAGGCACCCATGAAACGCGGATATATTTTCATTCTTTTGACGACGATCATTTTCAGCACGATGGAAATCGCACTCAAACTGGTTTCCGGAGTATTCAATCCCATTCAGCTTACATTTACGAGATTTTTTATAGGCGGACTCTTTTTGATCCCTTTTGCAGTAGGTGCGCTTCGAAGAAAACATATTTCCGTATCACTGCGTGATTTACGCTATTTCGCCTTTTTAGGCTTTCTCGGGATCGTCGTGAGCATGATCCTCTATCAATTGGCCGTGCAAAATACGAAAGCCTCTGTGGTCGCTGTATTATTTAGCTGCAACCCGGTCTTCGTTACGATCCTGGCTTTTTTCTTCCTCAGAGAAGCCATCCGCAAGAACAATGTGCTTGCACTGGTCCTTGAAGTCATCGGCACGATCATAATCATAAATCCGCTCAATGTGAAGCTTAGCATACTTGGTGTTTCGCTGACGATCGTATCGACTTTGACCTTTGCTCTTTATGGCGTGTTTGGCAAAAGAAAATGCGCAGAATACGGCGGCGTTGTCGTTACCTGTTTCGGCTTTTTATTTGGAGCGATGGAAATGCTCATTTTGATTGGCCTGAGCCATGTACCTTCGATTGCAGCCTTTTTCGCTTCCAACGGACTTGCGATCTTCTCGAACATCCCTTTGTTCAAGGGTCACACGTTGGAGCTATTGCCGATCGTTGCATACATCTGCATTGTCAACAGCGGGATCGGATACGCCTGCTTCTTCCTGGCCATGGAGAAAACCTCCGCACAAAGAACGTCTTTGGTTTTCTTCTTCAAGCCAATATTGGCGCCCATCCTTGCATTGATCGTACTACATGAAGTGATTCCGTTTAATATGATCATCGGGATCCTATTCATCCTTTGCGGCTCACTGACCTCGATTTTGCCGGGCTTACTCACTCGGGAAACACCCGAACAACTCAAATAAATCATGCCCTTCATTGCGGTAGGATATTCCCGGAGGCATGCATACCTTCCGGTTCGATATCCTGCCGCTTTTTTATTGTTATTTGTACTATGACTTTTGTTTGACTATGCACTATAACGGTAATATATTATTAATCTATCTAATTTTTGCGATTAGAAATGTTTTTTCTTTCAAGAGATTTGGCTTCCGAAGCGAGAATCTCATTTCTCTATTTTCTCTCTTTTTTTTAGCGTTTGTAAAACAGGAGGTTCCTTATGGAAAATGCTTCAATTCAGATGATTTTATCAGCTGTCATTTTTGTAACCGCTTATGTTTTGATCATTATGGATAAACTGGATCGAATGACAGTTGCCTTGTCAGGTGCCGCCTTGATGATCGTACTGCGGATATTGAACCAGGAAAGTGCGATTGCGGAGATCGATTTTAACACGATCGGGCTTTTAGTGAGCATGATGATCATCGTTATGATTTCAAAACGCTCGGGCATTTTCGAATATCTGGCTGTAAAAAGCGTCAAACTTGCAAAAGGAGAGCCTGTTAATATTCTCATTTTGCTCTCTCTCATCACCGGTATCCTCTCCTCTGCTTTGGATAACGTTACGACGATCCTTTTGATCCTGCCCATCACACTGAATGTTGCCAATGACTTGAAGATCAATCCCATTCCGTTCATAATTTCCGAAGTCTTTGCTTCCAATGTAGGCGGCACAGCAACTTTGATCGGAGATCCTCCGAACATCATGATCGGCAGCTCTGTCGGCTTGACTTTTGGTGACTTTTTAAACAACGTCGCGGTTATCGCTTTTCCGATCCTCTTTGTGACGACTTATATCTTTGTTCTTTTGTATCGAAAAAAACTGGTCACGACAGATGAATTAAAAGCGAAAGTAATGAGTCTGGACGAAAGAGCCTGTATTAAAAGCAAGAGCCTGCTGATCAAGAGCGTTGCCGTATTGGGCCTGACGATTCTTGGCTTTATCCTTCACGGCGTTTTGCACTACGAATCCGGCACGATTGCACTTGTGGGAGCCGCCATCCTGCTTTTGATCTCAGGAGAAAAGCCGCAGCATATTCTGCATGAAGTAGAATGGAAAACTATTATCTTTTTCATAGGACTGTTCATTATGGTCGGCGGAATCAAAGAAACCGGCATTATCAAGCTGCTTGCGGAAGGAATTTTGAATGTGACCCAGGGAGATCTCGTTCTCACCACCTTGGCCATCCTTTGGGTTTCTGCAATCGCCTCGGCTTTCATAGACAACATCCCCTTTGTAGCAACGATGATTCCGATGATCAAAGATTTGGGGGCGCTGTCCGGAATGGATCTCAACCCGATTTGGTGGGCTCTCTCCCTTGGTGCCTGTCTTGGCGGAAACGGAACGATCATCGGGGCAAGTGCGAATGTCATCGCCGTCGGCATGGCTGAAGAACACGGCCACAGGATCACCTTCAAAGCCTTTTTTAAGCTGGCCTTTCCGGTCATGCTTTTGACGATCGTAATAGCAACCGTTTATATCTATTTCAGGTATCTTCTGTAAGCAGATTTTGGTTCTATCAAACAGCTGATGCCAAACATTTGATACTTTCACTGTATGAACCTTTATTGCAGAAAAAGAAGAGCTCTGCTAATGGCAATAGTCATTAGCAGGGCTCTTCGCAAAAGCAAACAAAATAATGTACAACTATTTAAATTTTGTCCTCGTAAGCAGGATTCATTTTTTCAATTAAAGTATCCGTAACGACTGTTTTCTCATCAATTTCGGGAAGACCATTTTGAATCACATAATTGTGGATTTTAATTTTTGTCAAATGAGCAGGGGCTTCATATTTTATTTTGTAATCATTCCAATATTCATCCGCTGTCATTCCCATCCCATCAAGTAAAATTTTCTCTACTTCTTTTCCTTCTGGAGAGGATTCGAAATCTTTTCTCATATCCGAACTAAATTTTTCAATTTCTTCTTGCGACGGCAAAATATTATGGTCTTCGGCATATTGATGTTCATACATCTGCACCTTGAAAGAATCCCACGTATCTGTGTAAGGCGTTTTAGATCCAGCCAATTCATACATTTTTGCACGTATTTCAAATTCTTGAGAGTAGATTGTCTCTCCCAAAATGACACCGGCCACATCCGCTTTTTTTAATTGTGCGTTTTCATCTTGGAAAACACTCTTTAAACCGGTGCTAACAGTTTGAGCTAAACTTTTGTAATCCGTTCCGGAAGCTGCACTTACAGCACCTGCCACAGTAAGAAAGAGTAAACAGGTTATGGCAAAACCAACAAAAAATCTTTTCATCATTTTCACAGATATTTAATATCTGATACCCCTTTCCACTTTAGTGATTGATAGTAAGCGATGTCGTTCTATTTGGATTGTAAATTATTGAAGCATTACCATTACTAAATGATGTTTCTGTCTTTATAATTGCTTTTTGGCGAAAGACTCTACTTAACGATGTAGAAAAACTTCCGCTATCAAAACTTTGTTTTAATCGGCTTGAACAAGTTCCTGCACCAGCAGGATTCCCATCCGGATGTTCATAGCAAGAACCAGAAATGTTGTCAATACGAGTAGCAGTGGTAGTCGATATTCGCGTATATGAAACGGCAAGATCAACATAGATGGGCCAAGCAACTAGAATCCCTAGATTAGGAACTGTCCCAGTAGGTGCACAGTAGTCATTTTAGACTCTTCCTTAGAACCTCCTGTAATGCTTTTATAAAGTAATAGCAAATTCGGAGCAGCCGCGCCCTGTTTTTCTATTATATACATTAAAGGTATTTTATTCTAGTATTTTATTTACATTTTGGTAAAATTTAAGAATATTTTAAAAAAGGATTGGCTCAAAAAATAAAATCTTGAGCCAATCCCGCCTTAATTTCCTTGTCAAAAATCAGCTTACTTTCTTAAAGCCTCTGCCATTTTTTCATATTCTTCTTCTGTGATTTCTCCGGCGGCAAATCTTCTTTTCAAAATATCAAACGGTGATTCCAAAGAAGCAACGCGCTGTTTTCTAAGAAATACTTTCAGAAGCAAGAACAGAAGAACCACAAACACGATTAGAAGGATTAGTCCGATTATCATTCCGGCTCCTCCGAAATAACCCATCATTCCGCCATAACCGCGGGCATTGCGGTTTCCCATCATTCCGCCCCAGTTATACTGATCATCACCGGATCCAGCCGTGCCGGATGTCATCAGGGTCATCATTCCATTTGGATAGCCCACAAGATAGTTGTAGCCCAATCTGGTATGAAATGCGGTCAGCGAAGCGGAACCATCTCCACCCAAACGAATATCCATTTGATCATGTTGCTCTGAATCGCCGATCATCGCCTCCATAACGGAGTCTCCGAGTTCCTCGAGCTTCGCTTGGCTGACATCGTCCGCATTGATTTCATCTGTGGTCTTAACCCCTTGTTCCTCCTGGATTTCCGTCAATATCGTATCGACACTTTTCAGTTCCATGTCGTCCGCATAGCTAAACAAAGTTGCTGTGAATACAAAAGCCATCATCAAGGTGATTATCCATACCTTTTTCATCAATATCCATCCTTTCAAATCATTTATTTGGTTTTTACCATTTACAGTTTATACCCTATATACGATGTTTTAATAATCCACCGATCCGATCATTGATGCATAGTCCGTCACGATATGTTAAAATCAGAAAAAAGGAGGGCTCTAGTCATGAAAAAAACCTTATTCATAGGCATCATCATATCAATGATTGGCATTTCCATGCTGGGAGGATGTGCTTCAAAGCAAGACGAGAAAGATCCAAACCAGGTTCTGACCGTAGCCTCAAGCATTTCAGCAACGGAGGACCCAAAGGCTCCGCTGCTTCTCGATTCTGTCAAAACCATAGATCTCACGTTTAGCGAAGCCTTAGATCCGAAGACCGTGGAGGGCATCAAACTTTACCGCATCAATGCCGCCGGCAATCCGGTGGAAGAACCCGGATCCATTCAGATTGATCCAGGTGTTCCGACCCTCGTTCATATCAATAACAAGGCAATCACTTCGTTTGCTGCCGGAGAAGAGTATAAACTCGTAGTTGCAGACTCCGTTAAATCAACGTCTGGCAAAACCCTGGAAAAAGAATACGTCGGGTATTTTGCCACCAACCACACTTTCCTGACACCAGGTACGGCGGTTCCGAGCAAAGAACGGTCTAAAATCGTCGTGATCAGTGATATGCATATGGGTGTCGATGATGCCTTTGCAGAATGCCGTGCAAACAGAGAACCGATGATCGCTTTTTTAAAGCAAGTCCAGAATTCGCCGGACGTCAAGGAGCTGGTTATTGCCGGTGATTTGGTCGATGAATGGTTCTTGCCGATGGATTTTGCAAATCCGAAATCGGAAGGGGCTCTGGCCGATGCTATCGTCGCCAACAACAAACCGATATTCGATGAATTGAACGCCATCATCAAGGATGGAAACATCAAGGTCACTTACGTGAATGGAAATCACGATATATTGGTGACCGAGGCGGATATACAGAGGGCTCTGCCGGGAGTCAATCAGGTACGGGAAAACGTACAGGGTTTGGGGACCTATATCTGCGGACCCAATTCGGAGGTGGCCATCGAGCATGGACATCGCTACAATTTCTTCTGTGCTCCCGACCCTATCTCCAACCGCGAGATCACGAAAAACAATACCTCCATCCTTCCGCCGGGTTATTTTTTCACCCGGATCGCCACCTCTTCTGTGAAAGAAGGCTTTCCGAAATCAAACAACACCTTCCCTGAAATAAAAGCGGATAAAAAGGATGCGAGCCAATACCGGCTGTTCCTCTATGCGAAGACCTGGGAGGGTGTGCTGTCCATCCTTCCGGTGGAAGAATCCTTTAACGACAAAGTCATTAAAACCAATATAGACGGATTCACCACAGACTATGCGATCAATGACCTGCTGCCCCAGCAGGATCCGAAAACCGGCATCATTGATGTGACTCTTTTTAAGGGCATACAGGAGACCTGGGAAAAACGCCAGCAGCTTTGCAAGGTCGCCGTTCCCATCGGTGTGGAAGAGGCCATTGCCAAAGCCAATGACAACGGCTTTACGGATATGCAGTCCAAGATGCAGTATTTCGATGTTGACGCATCGCGGAGGATCGTTATCTTTGGGCATACCCACATCGTTCAAAATATCACATTTGAGAATCTTAAAGGTCAAAAGACCATCTATGCCAACGCGGGAACCTGGATCGACAGGAACCCCGGTCATCCAACGATGACAATGGCGGTCGTGACCCCTGCAAGCGAAGGCTCTGCCATTGAAACCGTGAACATTTACAAATGGTCGGCAGATAACACCATCATCCAGTGGCAGGATGCACAGGCCATTACAACTTATTAGGGGATTTTCTATCAAAAAATAGCCCCGCTCATGACTATTGTCATTAGCGGGGCTATAGAAAGTTGATTTTGTTTTATAGCCGTGCTAAAATAGATTTATAAGTTTCAACTTATACGTCGCAAAAATTAATACAGCATAGTTTTCTAGGGTTCCGCAGCTCTTGCTGGCTGGTCCGAGAGAAAACGCACAGGAAACTGTGTACACGGAAGGATAAAAGC
>CAZKCB010000053.1:0-10303 GCA_964550965.1 uncultured Oscillospiraceae bacterium | reverse complement strand
ATCTTGAAAGACTGATCTATCATCTTTCCGGCGGAAACGGAGCCGAGATCTCGAGCTTTATGGATTCTCTTGAAAAAGAAAAAAAATATGAAGTAAGCGAAAAAATCAAGCAGGGGCTTTCTTCCTTCTATGGCGGCTTTGCAGACGAAGCTTCTACCTTGGAAGCGATCGGAAAAATGTATCACGAAAATGGATATTTAATGGATACGCATACTGCTGTTGCGTATAAAGTATACGAAGATTACCGCAAAGCGACCGGAGATGATACACCGACCATCATTGCTTCGACCGCGAGCGCTTATAAATTCGCAGAAAGTGTAGTTGAGGCAATCGGACTTCCTGCTGAAAAGGATGGATTTGCAAGCATCAGATCACTTTATAAGGATAGCAAAGTTCGTGTCCCGGCAGGACTTTCCGGACTCGAAGATAAAGAAGTGAGACACAAAGGCGTACTGGAACAAGATGGACTTTCCGATGCTGTACTTGAGGCACTTCGATAAAAATGAAACTGTTACATTGATGAAAAATTGTCGAAAATCAACCGAAAGAGGCTCCCAAAACAATGCAGGGGGCCTCTTTTTTGGTATTCTGTATAATAAAAACATAAAAAGAACATGAATAAGAGGGGTTAAAGCTCAAAAAACAAGATGGCCTTTGGCGTGAAAAAAACCCGCAATTAATTGAAAACACAAAGAAAATGAATAATTATGGCACAAGTTGTCGGTTAATTCTGTGAATAGTGAAATTATTGGCAAACAAAATGCCCTATGGTATAATGTCGCATGTATTAATATTATTCTTATTACTGGGGAGATTGTTTTTTTGTCAAAATATGAAACGTTGTTACATATTAAAATAGAAAACAGTCGGTTTGTTAAATGAAAAGTGAGTAGAGAAAAATGAAATTTCGCAAACATCTCTCGGCTATCCATGTGGAGCATCATAAAAATACGACGGCGCTTCCCACGGAGAAAATGCCACTCCCCGATAAGCTGTATATCTCCATGGTACAGCATATAGGGGCGCCCTGCCATCCGACGGTCTCGGTAGGAGATCATGTCAAGGTTGGGCAAATGATCGGAGACAGCGATGCTTTTGTAAGCGCGCCGATCCATACCGGAGGATCCGGTACCGTTCTTTCCATTGAGAACGCAATGACTTCAATGGGTGTCTATCCGGTCGTAACGATCGAGCTGGACAAAAAACAGGAACTGTTTGAAGGGGTCGTACCTCCGACAGTAACAGACAAAGACAGCTTTCTTAAGGCTGTCAGAACTTCCGGCCTTGTAGGACTTGGCGGAGCTGCGTTTCCGACTCATGTGAAATACAACCCCAAAAATCTGCAAGAAGTCGATACTTTCGTTGTAAACGGAGCTGAGTGTGAACCTTATATCACATCTGATTTCCGCACGATGGTTGAAGACGGAGCAGCTCTTATTGACGGGATCAAAGCGGTCATGCATTTTCTCGGAATCAAGCGCACTGTCATCGGCATCGAAGACAACAAGCCTGAGGCCATTCAGAAATTGAAGGAACTTAGCAAGGATAATCCGGAAATCGAGATCCTCGCACTTCGTTCCAGCTATCCGCAGGGAGCAGAAAAAGTTCTCATCTATGAGGCAACCGGCAGAATGGTTCCTCCGGGAAAACTTCCCGCAGATGTAGGTGCGATCGTTTCCAACGTCGGTACCGTCGTAGCTCTTTCCAATTATCTTACGACAGGTATGCCGCTTGTTGCTAAAAAGGTCACAGTGGATGGAAATGTTATAAAAACGCCGAAAAACGTGGAAGTATTGATCGGAACCAAACTATCCGAGGTAATCGACTTTTGCGGAGGATATACCGGAACTCCGGGTAAGATCCTCATGGGCGGACCAATGATGGGCAGAGCGATCTACGATGATGAATTCTCGCTGATCAAAAACAACAATGCGATCCTTGCGTTTGATAAAGCATGGGCGCAGCAGCCGAAAGAGACCGCCTGCATCAACTGCGGACGTTGTATGGAAGCGTGCCCGCTCAATCTTATCCCGACTGCGATAGCAAAAGCTTACAAAAAGAAGAGCATCGATGAACTCAAAAAGCTGCAGGTCATGATCTGCATGGAATGTGGTTCTTGCTCTTATGTATGCCCTGCCAAAAAGCAATTGAGCTTTACAAACAGGCTTGCCAAGTTATTCGTTCAGGAAGGAGGGAAAAAGTAATGAGCCGCAATTTTCAAGGAAATCTCGTCGTTTCTTCCTCTCCGCATGTAACGGATAAAGTTACGACTTCAAGAATCATGCTTGATGTCATCATCGCAATGATGCCGGCATTTATCATGTCGGGTGTCATCTTCGGACCGAGAGCCATTATCCTGACCCTCGTGTGCGTCGTAGCCTGTGTGTTTTTCGAATATATTTCTCGAAAAGTACTGAAGCGTGAGAACACGATTTCGGATCTTTCCGCAGTCGTAACAGGTGTTCTGCTCAGCTTCAATCTGCCCTCGAATCTGCCCTACTGGATGGCAGTGGTCGGTTGTTTTGCCGCCATCGTCGTCGTGAAGCAGTTATTTGGAGGCATCGGCCAGAACTTTGCGAATCCTGCCATTACGGCAAGAATCGTTATGCTCGTTTCGTTTGCAACTCCGATGACGACCTGGCCTGTTCCGGAGCGCATCATGTTTGCAGCTGACGCAGTCACAAGCCCGACTCCTCTTGGGATCATGAATATGGGTGGAGATCCGAGCACACTCCCTTCGAATATGGACCTGTTCCTCGGATTTGTCGGAGGCTCCCTCGGTGAGACGAGTGCGGTTGCACTTCTTCTCGGCGGAATCTATCTGATTGCCAGAAAGGTCATCTCGCCGGCTATTCCGCTTGCGTTTATTGGTACCGTATTTGTATTTGCTTTATTAGTCGGACAGGATCCGATCTTCCATATCTTTGCCGGCGGCGTTATGCTCGGAGCTATTTTCATGGCAACCGATTACTGCACTTCTCCGATCTCGACAAAGGGAAAAATCGTTTTCGGAATCGGCTGCGGATTGATCACAATGGTCATTCGTGTCTATGGATCTTATCCGGAAGGCGTATCCTTCTCGATCCTGCTCATGAATATTTTGACACCGCATATTGACACTCTTTGCAATCCGATGTACAAACCCGAAAAAGGAGGTGCGGCAAAATGAACTCGTCTAAAAAAGAACTGATCGCACCCTCGTTGGTGCTTGTAATCATGTGCTTTGTTATCACTGCCTCTCTTGCGGGCACCTACCAGATGACAAAACCTATCATCGAGGACATCAATGCAAAAAACGCAGATGCGACAAGAGCTGTAGTAATGCCTGCCGGCGCCGATGGATTTACAAAGTTTGAGGGCGAACTTGCTCCGAACGTTGTTGACATGTACAAGGCAAACAATGGATCCGGCATGACCTTTACAACAGTCGATAAGGGCTTTGGAGGCACGATCACCGTTATGGTCGGTGTAGATGCAAACGGAGCAATCACAGGAGTCAAAATCACCGATCATACAGAAACGCCGGGACTTGGCAACAAAGCAATGACTCCCGAGTATTTGTCGCAATATATCGGGCAGACCGCAATCACGAGGACCGACGAAGCTGAGAAGACCCAGATCGATGCGATCACAGGTGCGACGGTTTCCTCAAATGCAATTTTCAGAGCAACCAACACAGCTCTGATTCAATATGAAAAGATCGGAGGTGTGCAACAATGAACAAGCTTGGTATCATTACAAACGGAATCGTAAAAGAAAACCCGACATTGATATTGCTTTTGGGCACCTGCCCGACCCTGGCGGTTACGACCTCCGCAATCAACGGGATCGGAATGGGTGTTTCCACCATGGCCGTTTTGGTCTGCTCGAATATTGCGATCGCAGCATTAAAAAATGTGATTCCTGATAAAGTCAGGATCCCCTGCTACATCGTTCTTATCGCAGGTTTCGTTACGGTCGTAAGTCTCTTGCTTCAGGCGTTCGCCCCTGCGGTAAATAGCGCTCTCGGCTTGTATATCCCCTTGATCGTTGTAAACTGCATCATTCTCGGAAGAGCGGAGATGTTTGCGAATAAGAATTCAGTTGTAGATTCCGCACTTGACGGAGTCGGTATGGGAATCGGGTTTACCTTTGCCCTTGTACTGATGGGATCGATCCGTGAGTTTATTGGCTCGGGCTACATCTTTGGCATCGCGCTTACTGCCGGAAAGATCGATCCGGTCGCGATTTTCATGTTGGCTCCCGGTGCTTTCTTCACATACGGCTGCCTGGTTGCGCTGGTCAGCTATGTCACTAAGGGAAAAGCAATCAAGAAAACGGAAATGGGCTGCAGCAGCTGTCCTTCCGCCGCTGCTTGTCAATTGGCAGGGAAAGGAGGCTGTGAGGAATAATGACAGAATATATGATTATTATTTTAGGAGCAGTACTTGTAAACAACTTCGTACTGGTTCAGTTCTTGGGAATTTGTCCGTTCCTCGGAGTTTCCAAAAAATTAGATTCTGCTGTGGGTATGAGCGTTGCGGTTATCTTCGTAATGGTACTTTCTACAGCAGCGACTTATCCGGTTCAGCAGCTGCTGAATAGCCTTGGTGTTGGATATCTGCAGACGATTGCTTTCATTCTGATCATCGCGGCGTTGGTGCAATTGCTTGAAACGATCCTCAAAAAATACCTTCCTTCTTTACATAAGGCACTTGGTGTTTACCTTCCCCTGATCACGACAAACTGTGCCGTGCTCGGTGTTTGTATCCTGAATATCGACGAGGGATATAATTTCATGCAATCAATGATCAACTCCTTTGGCGCAGGCGTTGGATTCCTGCTCGCTATGGTCCTGTTCTCCGGTGTGAGACAGCGGATCGAGGAGAATGATTATCCGGCAGCATTCAAAGGTGTTCCGTCAACATTAATCGCAGCATCTATCGTCTCCATGGCCTTTATGGGCTTCTCCGGAGTCATAGACGGCATTTTCGGAATTTAGGAAGGGGGAGAAAAAATTATGGAATATATTATCCCCGTTGCCATCTTGGTTGTTATGGGTCTGCTCTTTGGAGTGATTTTGACCGCTGCTGCCAAGTTTATGGCCGTAGAAGAGGACGAAACAGCAGTTGCGATCAATGAGGTTTTACCGGGTGCAAATTGCGGAGCTTGCGGCTTTGCCGGTTGTGCAGATTATGCTTCTGCTCTTGCGGCTGATCGCAGCTTGCCTACAAATGCTTGTATTCCTGGGGGGAACGCGGTGTCTCAGGCAATCAGTGAGGTACTGGGTGTGGAATTTGCTTCGACAGCAGCTAAATTCGCTGTTATGAAGTGCTCCGGAACCAATGACAAGACAAAGTATGCCATGGATTATCAAGGACACCAGACCTGTGCTGCAAACAAGCTGTTTTTCCGTGGGCATGGCGCTTGCGAGATGGCTTGTCTGGGCTTTGGAGACTGCAAAGTCGTTTGTGCTTATGACGCGATCACCATGGAGAACGGAATTGCTAAAATCAACCGTTTCAAATGTATCGGCTGCGGCGCTTGCTCAAAGATCTGTCCGAATCAGCTGATCGAGGTCATTCCTTCCGACAAGCGTATTGTTGTCGGATGCAGCACCAAAAATACTCCTGAAAGAACACAGGAAGTCTGCGAGATCGGTTGTACTGCTTGCGGCGCTTGCGTAGAGAGCTGCAAACTGGATGCGATCCACATCGTCGATACCAAAGCGGTCATCGATTATGACAAATGTAAGAACTGCACGATGTGCGCGAAGGCTTGCCCAAGAGGCGTCATTCACGTATTTCCGAAAGTTTGATCTAAACCTTAAATGTAACTAACAAATAAGTGTAGCCTGAGCTGATTTGTCTCGAAACTGCTCTCTGTGAGAACACATTGGATGGTTTTTATGACAAAAACGCTCGGGCTGCATTTAAGATTAAAGGGTTTTCAGTCAAATTTCGAAAAAACCCTCGTTCTCTTGATTTTTCTGTTGATTTTCAGCCGGAAATATTGTATATTTAATGGGCACGTGTGACGTGCCAAGTGATTCGGAGAGTTGACCGAGTGGCTAAGGAGCCCGCCTGGAAAGCGGGTAAGGCGTAACAGCCCCGTGGGTTCGAGTCCCATGCTCTCCGCCAGAAGAACCGTTGAGATTTCAACGGTTCTTTTCTTTTTTTGTAACGTTGAAAAAGGAGATGAAATTACAGATTCTGTCAACGTGATTGCGATTTGATAACAGAAATAAAAATACTATGCATAATCAAGCGATACAGCATAGTATTTCAATCTTCTTTTTTTGTTAAACGAGCGATTGTTTCGTTGAATGAGTTGTTGATTTCTTTAATATCTGTCTCATACATTTCGTTAAATACATGAGCGTAAATCTTCAATGTGATATCCGGGGATTCATGTCCCAGAAGTTTGGATACCGTAGTAATCGGTATTCGCATGTGGATTAAGTTAGTAGCATAGGAATGCCGTAAATCATGAAAGCGGATGTGCGGTATTTCCCACTGTGCTAAAACATCAGAAAAGTTCTTGCTGATGTAATTTGGATGATAGGGTTTGCCGTATCCTCTTTGCATATGACAGCAAATATATCCAAAATCATTGTATTCTTCGGGGAGAACAGTTTTAAGCTCATCCTGACGCATTTTTAAGTCTTTTAGGAGGTCCATGGTAACTGTGGGGAGCGGGATTGTTCTATCGCTACTTGGAGTTTTGACTTCACTTCGTTTGGTTTCATCATCATCGGCAACAGTACGCTGCCCACTGATATGCATAGTTCCTTTTTCAAAGCTGATATCGCTCCATCTCAAACCTAGAATTTCACCCCGGCGTAATCCGGATAATCCGCCCAAGGCAATTGGCAAAGCCATGGGATGTTCAGGAATCTTATTTACTAGAAGATCAAGAATTACATCTTGCCCGAGAACCGCCGCTTTGTAGCGAGGAATTTTTTTCACATTGATAATGGGATCAAGTGCTGGATTTACCATTATGTATTTTTTACGCATGGCAAATGCTAAGATTTGACGAAGGTTTTTATGTATATACCGTACAGTTGCCGGGGCGAGACCTTCTGCGTATTTGCTGTTGTAGAAAGTCTGGATTTGATCGGCTGTCAGTTTCTGCACGAGTGAATTTCCTAAACCCGGAATGATGTGGATGTCTTTGTTGGTTTTATAACCGGCCTGTGTGGTGGCTCTAACTCTTGTCACCACTTCTTCCTGATACCATTCGTCTGCTACATCCGCAACGGTAAGCTTCGATGGTGAAACATAAACACCTGTCGATATTGCATTTTGTGTATTGTTCAGAAATTCTTGGGCTTCCTTTTTTATAAGGAAGCCTCGTTTCATTTTTTGTTTCTTTTTGCCGGTGGTCGAATCAGCAACACGATATTGGACGTCGTATACTTTTTTCCCGGTTCTTTGGCTTATGCGCATTTGAATTGAGCCGATGCCGTTAGCGTTCATTTTTTATCTCCTCTGTTACAAACTATCACGATATAAAACCATGATTGTTATAAAGCCATTCCTGAAAGGTCTTGGCAGGGATGCGGATAGATTTCCCGATTTTTATGATCGGAAAAGAGCCACTGTTGGCAAGGTCGTAACTCATAGCTCGTGATATTTTAAGAATTTTTTGAATCTCGGCTACGGTATAGACTTCAGCGATCTGAAAAGGAAGATTGTTTTGAGAGGAATACTCCCGGATTTCTTTAGTTGTTGTTTTCATCTTAAGTGCCTCCATTATCATTTGTGATTTAGCCTTTTGAAAAATGTGATTTCGTTAATCAAAATCAAAGGTTGTGGTGACAAAATTGAACAGATATTGAAGTGCCATCACAAGCCGAATTTAAAGCACGGATGAATCGTTTTAATTCCGCTCTTATCAATATTAGTAAAGCCAGAGAAGGCTTAATATCCGAATGAATGTGAGAGCCTTAATCTTAGAAAGTGTGGATTCACTAAAGAA
The DNA here is from genome assembly GCA_964550965.1 of uncultured Oscillospiraceae bacterium. Taxonomy (GTDB): domain Bacteria; phylum Bacillota; class Clostridia; order Peptostreptococcales; family Anaerovoracaceae; genus STD2-154. The sequence goes on along the minus strand of CAZKCB010000053.1, from coordinate 2,341 downwards.
TCTATCTGTAAGGAGTGGACATATAACATACCAAAAGATAAAGTATTTTATCGAAAGTGTAGAAAAGGTTTTGTATCACATCTCTTTACTATGATATATAACTCGATGAGTAGGTTCTTCGGATTAATCAGAAGACTTACTATTTTTGCAATATGGCTTATTCATATTTTCTTGCCTGCTTCTTTTAGGCGTAGTCCTCTGAAACCACGATTTCCAGTTCCATGAATGTCTTTGATTGGAATTGCTCCAATTGTTAACATTGGCTCTTTGATTTTTCGTGCAAAATCAATATAGCCGATCTGACTTTCGTTATCCTTTGCAGGATAATTTATTATGACATGGTTAAACAGATCATCGGTCGTGATTTCCGCGTTTTCTTCGGGAAGGCAACATTCCTTTGTAAAAGAGAAGAGTAGATTAATCTTACTGTTTGAATTTGTACATCCCATAACCCCTTCATAAGGAGAAACTAATTCGCAGAAATTTTCATTCCTATTTATGAAAGCAGCAGCAACTTTTATTGCTTCGCCAAGGATATATGGAAATTCCTCCATTAGCTTTTCATAAAATTTGTCGATTTTATCTTGTTTTGAAACTGGATTATTGAAAGGAACAACAATAAGTCGATCAAGGAAAGCCTTTTCGTTTTCAACGTCTTGGATCACCAATTTATGGTTAGATGCAAAGAGTAAAGTGGCTTCCGAATAAAAGGAAAAAGGATCTTCGTATTTGACTTCGCCGAGTACGGCATCATCTCCAACTAATTGCTTAACTTTACTTAAGGTCGTTGATCCGATTGGAATGTTAGGTAAATCGAGACAAGCGCATAATCTCTTATTCACCAAAGAACCAAAAGTCCACTTCCCATCAAATTCACCCAAATCTCTTACTGACATTGAAAAGAGATCTCCAATCAGCTTTAGAAGGGTGACAATTAACTGAGTTTTTCCTGTATTCCCCGGTCCCAATAAGAGAAAGAATTTTTTTACGTTAATATTAGCGAATATTACCAGAAAAATTTCGAGGATCAATGTTCTAAACATTAGAACATCATCCCCCGCGTTAGATACAAAGCTTTCAAAATATGCACCGCTTCCTTTGCCGATTTCATAAACGGAAAGGTTAGCACAATTGAAAAAGCCAAAATCCGGATTGGAAGGTATAATCTTCTGGTTTCTAACATCATAGATTCCATCGCGACAGTTAATCATATAGGCATGTGGTAAAAAATCAAGGCGATCCTTTTCAAGTGAGGGGGTTGTTTTCAGCAATATCACAAGATCATTAAAATTTTTTACGGAAAGATTCAAATCTGCAAAAGGTGTTTCTTCAATAACCTTTCTTATTGCCCGAAGAGCATTTTTATTATTTAGCCTATGCCAGCTAGTATCTTCATAAACACAAAGCCCTTGTTCTAGGAAACAAAACCTTCCGGTTGCAACCAGATATTGTGAGATCTTAGTCAGCTCATTTGCAACTTTATCTTTTTGGAGTTGTTTACCAAAGCTTTCTGTCAGAGCAAGCGGATTTTTAGCAGCATCTGCGAATAGCTTGTCGAGCTTATTTGGAAGTGATGGTCGGTAATTCTCTAACATCATAATCGGCATTCTTGCAACATTTCCCTGAGTTTTTTGGCCTATAAAGCACGGGAGTTCACACAATGTGTCAGCATTCCCATCGACTGAGTCGCTGAGGGATAACCGTATTATGTTGCTTTGCGGAGCTATTCCAAGGAATTCAGCCAAACTGCACGGCTCTTCCGAAAGACATTCAACAGAGGGTAAGAGGATTTGCTGCCTTTCCACATTGGTAGAAAGGCCTTGCTCGGCAAGTTCGCTTTTTTCAAAAAGAGAAGAAAAATTATTTTTCACTTCACTTCACTCCCTTTCTGATTAAGCATATTTTTACGCAAGGAATCGGCAACACAAGCAAAATGCCTAATTAATTCTGGGGAAGCGTCTGTTACGAGAGAACTGTATGGGCAACCAGTGTTGTCCGAGGAAAGACTGGCGTCAACAAAAAATTTTTGACCAAATCTTGTTACTGCAGTCAAAAAAATGTGGCCTTCAACGTTGCTTGCATCTGTTGAAATGATCTCTTTTTCATCCTTGATGACTACGAGTCTAACCGTGTCGTCCTTTAAGTCAAAAAGAAGCATAAAATTGTTTGCTCGTTTTGCATCGCAAGATGAAAAAACAAGAGAAGTGTCTTGTGTTGCCAAAGAGATAAAAAGGTCGGCAACTGGTGCAACAGTGTTTCCATAGTGAATGTAGGGTGTTTCATCAGGGCTGATTTTCAGCAGCGTAGCACCAACCTTACCTTTGGCTGCCCTAGCATAGAT
>CAZKCB010000052.1:0-10760 GCA_964550965.1 uncultured Oscillospiraceae bacterium | reverse complement strand
GCACTCGCGGCGCACCGGGCGCATTCGGATTGCGGTTGGGATCGAACGCATCGCGGAAAAGCAGGAAGTAAAGTACCCCGCTCAAAAGAAGCAAAACGGTAGGTCCGAAAAAGACAAGCAGATACTTTTTTATATGCCCTTTGAAATGCGGACTCAGATACATATTATGAAAACCCTCTTTTGTAATGAGTCTCGTCAGGATACTGCTTATTGCAGGGGTAAACATAGCCGCTGCGAGAATGATGACTGACGCACCGCTGCCATACTTTAGTCCCAGGATCGGTATCAGTAAAAACACGATCCAGCCCATGACGATTGCAAGCGCAACAAATAGGATCAGGCGTTTCTTTTCTGCGAGTTTTTCTTCATTCATATCAGATCGCCTCCCCTTTATCCTATTTTGCAGTTGTTTTCAAGCTTTTCACTGATAATTTGAAAACGCTTTTCTTCTGCCAAAACCGAAAATACCGGATTTTGAACGATCGCATCAGCCATGCTTTTTTTGATCGTTTTTTCATCGCGTGGAAGATCCGTTCCCAGATCAAGCTGATCGAGCCATCTTTCAAGCAGGTCGAAAAAGCCGTCACCCTTCAGGTGCAAGGGATAAATGTCGCTTGTTACGATCTCGGTATACTGTTCGAGCATGGCAAGTGTTTCATCGTGCCTTCCCTGCATCATGTATCCTTGGGAGGCCGCAATGTAAAGACCGACCAAAACGCCCGGGTGCAGATGTTTCATGTCAAAGGCTTCCGAAACGGCAAGGGCACGCCGAAGCACCTCGTCAAATTTCGAGGGATCATCGACAGAAAGCATAAGGTAAGCGGGGAAGAAGTTGAACAACACGACGATATACTGGTACATTCCGACCTGCAAAACCGATTTTGCCTCATCCGTACGTCCCTTCATTTGGTAAGCGGATGCCAGAAGAGATTCGGGCGGCAAAGCAGGCGCGACGCTTCCGTCGAGTAGATCCAACACCGTATTGGCATCACCGGACGCAAGACTGCACAGGGCTTCCATGTATAGAGCCTGTCTTGTGAGTGAGGCATCGCCGCTTTCCTCTCTGACCCTTGTAAAAAGAGCCTTGGCTTCTTCCATCAAGGACATTGCCTTTTCCTGCTCTTTCACGAGTTCAACATGGTTGATCAGCAGTATCCCGATTTGCAGGAGCAAGGGAAAACAGGAATAGTATTTTTTCACGATCGAACGGCAGTCTTCGAGCACCAAATCGAAAGGCTTTGACGTAAAATCAGCCGAAAGTCTCCGATACAGTGTTCGGATATCCTCTGTTGTCATTTGCGGCTTATAGTCCATCAAGTCGTCGATGCTGATGTTAAAGTACGATGCCAAAAGCGGCAGGAAGGTAACATCCGGGTAGCTTTGCTCCGTCTCCCATTTTGAGACAGAGGCCTTTGATACCCCAATGTAATTGGCAAGTTCATCCTGAGTGATGCCCTTTTCCTTGCGTTTGTTCACGATCATTTTTGCAATGTTTATTTCTTTCATTTGAATCACCTCTGCTTACATAGTAACCGTCAGCTGGAAGCAATTCAAGAGATTTGCAGTTGATATTGGTTGAATAAATCAACCTGCGCGATACTTTCTGTGATTTCAAAGCTCGGTATCATTCCGTTTCATAAGGCCAGTCATTGATCCCGCCGAAATCATAGACGTTTGTATAATCTAAATCCACCAGTTTCTCTGCAGCCTGCGCGCTGCGGTTGCCACGGCGACAATAGATCAAAATGAGCTGATCCTTATCGGGGAGTTCCGAAATTTCGTCGGTGCCGATCGTCTCATTGGGTAAAAGAAGAGCGCCTGGAATGTGTTTCTCGTCATATTCTTCCTGTGTACGAACATCAAGAATGATGTAGTCACTTTCGCTGTCCATGAGTTCTTTTGCTTCCTCGGCAGTGATCGTTTTGTATGTCAGGGTCGTATCCTCGGCGGGCACATCCCTTCCACGATCCTTTTGCGCACCACAGGCAACGAATGTGAACAGAAACACCAGGCAAATCAAAACCATCGTAACTCTTTTCATTTCTTCTCCTTTCGATGCAAAAATCCGGTTTTATAGCTTTATCCCCAAATTAAACCCTGAGGAATGATTTTCATAAGGCAGATGTCATCCCCTGCTTTTATGCTTTTCAACAAATCCACATCGACTTCACAGCCAAACGCTTTTTCAAAGAGGACTTTGCTGTACCCCGAGGTGCACTCGCACCATGTTTTTGTTTCCAGTCGATCGACCTCTGCAAGCATAGGACAAGGGCAAAAGGGAAACTGCAGGTAAAGCACTCCGTCCTCGCAGTACATGCCTGCCGCTTTTGCTTTTTCTGCATTCCCGAATTCGTCCATATTCGATGCTCCCGCTTTCAGGTCGTTTAGAAGGGCGAGTTTTTCATCCATTGCGTGTCCGCACTGGCAGCTCATACGGATCTGCTTTGTTGATTCCGGATCAAATTTGTTTTCCAGTCTGGACATTGTCGACTTTACCCAGTCGGCGTTGTTTTCGCTTTTGGCCAAATCCTCACGACCATATACGATTTCTTTGGCCGTTTCATCATCACTTTTGTTTTTTACTGCGTTAAAAATAACCTGTTCCTGGATTTTCCTTATGTCGAACATTTTGATACCCCCATATTTTTTAAAATAGAAATCATCTTTTCCCTAAAAGAAGTAACGTATCCTGTGCTTCTGATTATAGGAAAAAGTCTCTATGCTTACTTCTGAATTCTTGCCCTATTTAATGGGGATACAAAGATCCATGATCACACGTCCGTTTTCTTTGTCGATTTCCCGGTAGATGTTCAAACCCGATCTTCCGTTCATTTCATAAGCGCTTTCAGGCAGCCAAACGCTGAAGATCCCCTCTACTGTCGCAAAAATATCTTGTATTTTTCCTTCAAAGCAATAGGTCGCAAAGCTTCCGCCTTTTACCGTCGTCAAATTGTCGAGCTTGCAGGATTCCTTTGCTGTCATGCAGATATCGCAGAGACAGCTGTCGAGACTGGTGATCGCAGGATCGTCGTAAAACCGTTCAAGAAATACGGTATCCGCTTCGATATACTCTTTGTATTTTTCGAAAAAGAGGAACCAGTTTTCCTTCAGATCGATATAGTTTCCGATCATTCGCTCGTAAATGACCAAAAGATCCGGCAGCGTCTGGATCTTTATTTTATCGTTATAGACATCAAACGTGTCAAAGCCGGAAGCTCCTTCGGGATAGAACGGATTAGAGAGTCCCGTTACATTTGTAGCTTTCCGAAATTCCGCTGGTGAAATATTATGGTGTTTTCGAAACGCAGAGCTGTAATTGGAAGAGCTGTATCCGTAATCCAGTCCGATATCTGTTATGGGTTTGTTTTTTTCCAACTTAAGATCAATGGCACTCTGCTCCATTTTAAGACGCTTTATAAATTCATATACACTTTCACCGGTTGCCTCCTTGAAGGACCTGCAAAAATAAAACTTGGAGAAATGAAAGTGATCTGCGACATCCTCAATAGAAAGAGTTTCGTCAAAATGCTCTATGATATAGTCAATGCTTTGGTTTATCAATTCCTTTTTGATCATAATACACCCTATAAATAATCAAGATTAAAGCTGCGCAACACTATGTCCTTTTTACCTCAAAGATTGAACCTATCCGGGTATATCCTTGTTTTTCGTAATATTCATCGACTTCACTCAATACATAGATCGTGATTCCCGGATAATGCGCACATACTTCTTCCATCAGTTTTCTTCCGATACTGCGCCCTCGAAATGCTTTTTTAACAAGCAGATCATAAACATAAACGCCAAAACCTTCGTCGTCTTTGGCTCGGACATAACCGCACAGGACACCATCTTCGTAAGCAACATAAGTGAGGGATACTTCCAATGCTTTCTTGTATTTTTGAATTGCTGTTTTTCTGAAATATGGTTCCCAGGCCGGCCCCTCTTCTCTCATCATATCGAACAACTTCATTTCATCAGCTTCGGAATAAACCTTTATCTCCATGTTTCACCTCTTCAAATATTAGAGAAAATTCATTTTAAGCTCTTTTTCCAAGTACAATCTTCACAGCTCCAAAAAGAACCATACTTACTAACTGCATATGTAGTTCTGCCATCACATTCCGGACACCTCGGATTTTCACGAGTGATAGGGTCAAAATTTTCATTTTTTTGCTTCCCTATCGAAAGAAATAATTCAAATTGCCTAACCAAAGAAGGATCTTCAATTCGTATCATTAGTTCATTTGTTTTTCCATTATATGAAAGTGGATTCAGCGAACCAATCCATGCTGTTTTATCATCAATAGCCACTAATTTTTCATGTATGGCAGCACGGGTTTCAACGATACAACCCATATTTTCAAGTGATTCCAATGCCACTCTAGTTGCATCAAAATTCATAGAGCCATTAGATTTTGATGGCCGAGTTACGCATTTAATTTTCACCCCGTCACTTAGTTTCTTTCGAAACACGGGCTCATAGAAGGAAACTCGCTCAGGAGTTATAAACCCGGAATATATTAGTATCGACTTTTCAGCATTTTTAATATCTAAAATAACTCCTTCGGGGAAGCTTTTTTCATTATATAGTGCATTTCCATATGACAATTTTCCAAAACTTATACTGTTTACTGTTAAGTCCAATTGCTCATCGTAATCTTTAACATTAAACATTCTTCTTGCGTCAATGACGATCCCTTGATTTATCATATGGTAAATTACTTTTCGCAAATACGCATTTTGGGGTAGCTTACCATCTAAGTACTTAAGGTTCCCTATGATGACGAGTCTCTCTTTAGCTCTGCTTATCGCTACATTAAAAAGCTTTGTCCCGGAATCTAATGACCCACTTATCGTAGGATCAAAAATTGCGCCTCCAAGAAACATTCCTACGCGATACGCCCCAAGGCTATCTGGTATATCAATTATCATTGTGTCTTTATCATCGCCTTGATACTTGTGTATCGTTCCTGAAACAAATTCTTTCTGATCCAACGTCCTATCTAATATTTTTGCTTGTGCAGCATACGGAGTACAAATTCCAATGCTTTTTTTCTCTTTTGATTTTTCATCATAAGATTCTAACGCCTTTGCTATTGTTTTACCAACAATGATATTCATTATATTGTAACGTGATTTAAAAACATCATTCTGCACATATGGATAAAGCTCTGAGGTGTCAACAATTATCAGCGAATGGTTCAGCAGTTCATTTTCACATGAGAGTACTGGCTCTTTTCTGCCGACCTTTAGTGTAGTATAGTTATCACTTACAAGATCACAAATATCTTTGCACATTCGATACTGTTCTTCGAGTTTAACAACTCTGTCCATCATGCCTTTTTCTTCAATGATACGGGTAAGAATATCACTTCCTATCAAATCAACAATTGCTTTCTGATTTGTCTGGACAATAGGTGACAACTGTCTGCTATCGCCTGATATAAAAACACTTTCTTTAGCTAATCCAGCAACAAAATATAATCCCGGGAGCATTATCATGCTAGCTTCATCTGCAATAATGCAGTCGAAATTGGCGAACATATTGGCAGAAGTAAACACTTTTGTTACCGTTGCACCAACCAACAAAGCTTCTTGAAGTATCTGTTCCTTGATTTCTTTAAGCTTTTTCTCAATTATGCTTATTTCGTTTTGTATCAATATTTTTTGACCTTCACTTTGTGCGAGCCTTTGCTTAACTTCATCCTGAGAATTCCCTGCCACCTCAGTCAATAAAAGAGTCAGCCTATTCATAATTGTGATTGATTTTTTCTTAATTTCATTTATTTCTTCACGTAGAGCTGAGATTTCTTTTTTAGCAGCCCCGATTTTTTCCTGCTCTGAAACAACACCTGCTTTTATTGTTACTTCGTCTCGCAAAAACAGTTTCCGAATCGCTCCTGCCTTTTCCGATTTTGCAAGCTCTTCTCCCAGCGCCAGAAGAGAGTTCGCACACTTATCTATTGTCTTAGAAAGCGTATCGATATCGCGATTCGTTTTAAATAAAGACGTATCCAAAGAAATCTTTTCTTCTTGAAGAATTTTTATGTCTTTATACTTTTTTAAAAAATCTAAATCCGAAGATATTTCGTTTAAAATAAGCTCCATCCGTTTAGTTAGTGTTTGTTTCTCTTCCAAAAGCTCCCTTGACTTCTTTTCCACTATCTCATCAAGATTTAAATACTTTCCATACTGATCGGCCAAATCTTCTTTTTTAATTTTACCCATACGAATAATCTTACCCGAATCAAGAACCTTGTCTCCATCAGATAATTTTTTGATTTTTTCACACACTTTAAGAAATACTTGATCCACAGCTTGGTTTGTATTGGAAATCAGCAAAACACGTTTCCCAAGATTATAATATCTTTCTATTAAAGCTGTTATTGTCGCGGTTTTTCCTGTACCGGGCGGCCCCCACATATAGGTAACCTTATTGGATAGTCCAGTTAAAACCGCTTTTTTTTGATACTCATTGAAATTTTCTTTTGGAAGATATTGTGCGTGCGTTTCATCTAATGGAATTGGCTTTGATTCATTATTCAGCATATCATTTGCCAAGCTTACATTGAATGGAGCTTTAAGTTTACCTTCTTCTAAATCTTTATACCTTTCTTTTAGTATCTCAAGAAAGGCCGCTTTATCCATTATTAATGTACACACCTTCAGAGCCGAAGGCGGCAGGGGTTTGCTAAAAGAAAGTATCAATTCTTTACCGTTTACGCCATGTACTTTTCCTTCAAAATGCTCACTTGCAATAAATGCTGTAATTTTAAGTCCCTCAAAGACATCTGCCTCTCCATCGAAGTGAAACGAATAGCCATGAGTGACTTCAGGCAAACTAATTGCTTTTCCATCTTGGACTTGAAATCGTTGAGCCCCGCTACTTTGATTTCTTATTTCATGGATCAATGCCTCTAACGCAATCCTGTATTTTGTAATTATGGAGTCTGCTTCATTGATATCAAGCTTTAATTCATCGCTTAAAGCAAACTCTAGCTTCTTAGGGAGATCCTCCCAGTCACCTACGTCTCGAAAATTTTTAAAATCAAAAGATCGTTCTTTTTCGTTTTCAGACTTTACATTTATATCTATATCTGATGAATCGAAAGAATCAACTAGATCAAGCTGCTTTATTGAAGATTTTGCTGTTACATTGTCTCCCGATAGCCCTATGATTCTTTCTTGTACCTCAATCAAGAGTTTTTTTGCTTTATCGGTCTTTCGGCACTTTAATTCATCCTCAAGTTCACGAAGCACGGCGAGATTATCCCGTGACTCATCGTAAATTTCGATAAGCTCTACAATTTTATGAGCAAAAAACTTTCTTTCCATATTTCCTCTTCCCTATTTCGCTTTAATCATTAAAGCAAAATTGAAACCTGCATCTTTCTCTATGGGTTTTCAGGCTATTTTATTCGCCAAGAATGTCCACATAAATGTCTTTCAAAAGAGATATCTATTTTGATTTTATACCTTTGTACGAATAATAACAATTGGAAATTTTTCCAATTGTTAGACGAGGCAAAGTTTACAAGTGTTTATTATTTTTTACCCACTTGGCTTGTTTAATTCTTCTATTGGTCTATTATGGAATATATAGGAATTTATTTTAGCACAAGTGAAAAGGAGAATTGTCATGGCAGAAACACAAGGAATATTGACATGGACGCTTATTGCCGAATGTCCGATCCCTGACGACGTAACCGATCTTCTCGTTCCGGGAGAATCAGCAATCGCCGCATATAAAACCATTCGTGATAGCGCAATCTTTACAGACCGTCGATTGATTGTCAGAGATGCACAAGGCCTTACCGGGAAAAAAGTAGAAATCTATTCCCTTCCCTACAAGTCTATTGATATGTGGTCGAGTGAGAATGCCGGGATGATGGATTTGTCTGCAGAAATCGAATTATGGACCAGAGCCGGACACATCAAGGTCAACCTTAAAAAAGGTGTCGACATCCGCAGATTCGATATGCTCATTGCATCCTTTGTCTTAAAATAAAACAGGTAGAGTGGATGAAATTTGCATTTTGTATATTTGGTAAACTTTTCATTCGGGCTCCTTACGATCCAACAATTCCTCACACTTTTTTTGAAACATTTGAACCAATTCATAAGCCACTTTTTCATCCATGGTTCCGGTCATGCTAGGCGTATTAAAAAATCGTTTCGGCAGCTCAATATCCTTTAATTCAAAGCCCAATGCTTTTTTGATTCTAAGCTTTGTCTTAAAGATCCGCTCCCCGATGGCCGTCAAGTCTTCGTCATTTAAAGTATAGCCTAATACCTTGAGCACAGGAATGATCGTCTCCCGATTGTAAACCTTTCGCGCGAAGAGACAAATAATCAGGGAATTCAACATGCAACGCTCGATTTCCTCTTTGAAAAGACCTTCGACCAGCTTTTCTTTGTCAAATTCTTTCATGTTTTGATCCAGGGAATAACCGCCGTTGCACAAATGGGAATGTCTTGCCCCGACAGCTGCACCGACCAGGGCTCCATAGCCTGTATGATATCCAGCCATTTCATTTTTCCCTATGGACATGGCAAATTCCTTGCCTCCATATTTTTCGGCTGCTTTATACACACCTTTTCCCAAGGTATCATAAAATTCATTTTCACGGTTACCAATATGTTCGATCGCCTTTAAATAGTTTTCTTTATTGCCAAACTCCAGCGGCACGAGGGTTTGCTCTATCGTAACCAGCTTACTCGTATAGGCTTCCGTGGCCCAGCCGAGGACCACGCCGGTCGACATGGCATCCATCCCCATTTCTTCAACGAGATCGATCAACTCTAAAATCGCTTCCGTCGAATCTACGCCGATAAAGCTTCCAAGGGAAAAAATCAGTTCGTAGTCATAGCCGACACTTATGGCTTCGTATTCGTGGCCTTTGTCAAATTCTTTTCGAAACTGCCCGATATGGATGCATCCCACGGGGCAGCCTGTACATGCCATTTTACGAATGAGATTTTTCTCCGCAAAGGTTTCACCGGAAATTTGTTCTGCCTGGTCAAAGCTGTTTTTTTGAAGATTCAGCGTCGGCAGTCCTCCTGCTACATTGAGCGGTTCGATATTGATCGGCGTTCCCGCGTCATGATACTTTGACATGATTTCTGTATCTGTGCACTTTTTATAAATATCCTGATATACCTTCAGATATTCCTTGGGCTCCTTGATCGGAATGCTCCTGTCCCCTGTAATGGATATGGCTTTGAGGTTTTTGCTGCCCAAAACGGCGCCCAAACCCAGACGTCCAAAATGCCGATAGGTATCAACACAGACGCTGGCATAGCTGACAAGATTTTCGCCGGCCGGACCGATCCTCAAAATACTTCGTTTCCCACCGCCTGATTCTCTTTCCCGGATGAAGCGCCCTATTTCTTTGGAGCTCAAGCCCTTGAAGGCTCTGGCATCTCTGAAATAAATGTTGTCGCCCGTAATGGAAAGATAGGACGGTTTTTTCGATTTTCCCGTTATGACCAAAGCGTCATAGCCGGCCATAAAGAGAGACAAGGCCATTCTTCCGCCTGCATAACTTTCCCCTAATTCCCCCGTTAAAGGAGAAATGAACATAGCCACAGTCTTGGTTATTACAGGAAAAATCGTTGAAGCCACTCCGATTGCAAAGATTGCCGGCTGTTCTTCATGCAAGGGATCGAGCTCCGGTTTCATATTTTCTTCGAGCAATTTAGAGGCAACACCTACACCCCCAAGATACTCGACTAAATCTTTTCTTTTTTCGACCCGGACCTTCTCATTATCTAAATCGATATATAATACCTTAATATAATCTTCATATATCATTGCTGACATCCTCCATCCTTAAACATTCATGAGGACAAAATCGGGTACAAACACTGCAATGCTTGCAGATGATAGGTTTTTTAGTATCTTCATCAAAGAATACGGCGCTGACGATACAGGCCTTTACGCACTCTTTGCAGCCGATGCATTCATCCGGGCTTAAGAGCACGCCACCCCCGGCTCTCTTTTTAAGGGCACCCGAAGGACAAGCCTCTAGACAAGCTCTTTCATCGGTACAGGCAAGACATACGATACTGATGAATCTGCCCTGCATCCCGCCGGTCGTCTTTATTTTAATAGCGCTCTTGGTAATGGAATGGTTCTTTTGGTTGACCGAGGAACATGCCAACATACAGCTAAAGCATCCGATACATTTATTCATTCCATCTGCTTTTAAAACCTTAGGCATTTTTTCACCTCTTTGCATCATTTTTATATTAAGATCATAGTCTATTTATCAATTATACCCATCTGATCTATTATAACCTATATTGCGTCTGCGAATCGAAAAACAGTATTTAAAGATAGCCACACTCGATTTTTGAGTGTGGCTATCTGTTTTTCTTGATCCGTTCTATTGTAATCCTGCGTTCTTATCATCTTGCCAGAGACCAAAGGTATTGCCTTCTGTATCTACGCAAACAGCCAGATAACCCCATCCGGGCACAACCATTTTAGGCTGCACTACTTTTCCTCCAACTTCTTCGACCTTCCTGCTATATTCATCGATCTTATCAACACCGATATATGCGGTGATCCTTTGAGAAGGTTCTCCCCTCTTACCAAGACCGCCGCCAACGCCCTGCTTCCCGTCCAGGTCTTCTGTTTCGATCAGATAATAATCTGACATTCCCGGAGGGCCTTCCATCTTCCATCCAAATAACGATTCATAGAATTTTTTTGCTCTTTGAGAACAATTTTAGCTTTTTCGATAGCTTGTTCT
>CAZKCB010000051.1:0-11146 GCA_964550965.1 uncultured Oscillospiraceae bacterium | reverse complement strand
CTCGCCGATGATACCGCCCTCAAACTCGAGCATTTCACCGACCATCGCGTTTTCAAGATTCGAAATGCGCCCGATGCATTTTTTGATTTTTAAATTACCGTCTTGGAAAAGCGCGATCCCCGAAGAATCGTAGCCCCTGTATTCAAGCTTTTTCAATCCGTCGATAATAATGTCTTTCGCATTTGATTTCCCTATAAATCCTACAATACCGCACATATTTTCTCTCCTATCCCATTTTCTTTGTGATCAGCGCTGCCAAACACTCTGCAAGTTTGCTTATATGCTTGATGTCTTTTCCTTCAAGCATGACTCGAACGAGTGGTTCAGTCCCCGAAGGACGGATCAGGACTCTTCCTTCTCCGGCCATCAGCTCTTCGATCCGTTTGATCTCTGCGGAAATATCCGGATCTTTGTGGTACTTTTTCTTATTTCCATTTAAAACTTGTGCATTTACTAAAACCTGCGGATAAATGGTGACCTCATCCGCAAGAGCCGACATTTTTTTGCCTGAAAGCTTATACGCTTTCAAAAGCTGCAAGGCTGACAAAATGCCATCTCCTGTCGTACTATGATTCAGGAAGATGATATGCCCGGATTGCTCTCCTCCGATGACACAGCCTGTCTTCAACATGCTTTCGAGAACATAACGGTCTCCGACCTGTGTGATTTCACCGCCGGCTCCGATTTCCTCGAGTGCCTTATGAAAACCAAGGTTACTCATGACTGTGACGGTGACCTTATCATTGACCAAAGCGTTTGTTTCTTTGAGCATTTTAGCACAGATAAAAATCGTTTTGTCGCCATCGACAAGGCGGCCTTTTTCATCGACTGCAATCAAACGATCAGCGTCTCCGTCAAAGGCCAAACCAAGATCTGCTTTTTCCGCGAGAACACGTATTTGGAGATTCTCAGGGTGAGTAGAACCACAGTGATCATTGATGTTCATGCCATTGGGCTCGTTGCCGATCACTGTCACACAAACGCCAAGCTGCGAAAGCACTTTTTCAGCAACACTTGAAGCAGCGCCATTGGCACAGTCAATTACGACTTTTAGGCCCGAGATGTCAACATCTATCGTTTTTTTCAAAAATTGAATGTAGTCATCAGCGGCATCGTTTTCGGCCTCGACGCATCGTCCCAGAAGAGCACCGGTAATATGGCTGTTTACATCGATATTGCGAACGATGATATCTTCGATCTGGTCTTCAATATCATCGTCGAGTTTGAATCCCTTTTCGTTGAAAAATTTGATCCCGTTGTACTCAAAGGTATTATGTGATGCAGAAATGACAATGCCCGCAGTCGCGTTCATGCTGCGTACAAGATAGGCGATCGCGGGAGTCGGCAGCACGCCTACCTTAACGACTTTTCCACCCACTGCAAGGATTCCTGCGCTGATCGCATCTTCAAACATATCTCCGGAAATACGGGTGTCTTTTCCAATCAATACAACTGGATGTTTCCTATCCTTGCTTAGTACATAAGCTCCCGCTTTTCCCAGATTAAAGGCCAACTCCGGCGTCAATTCCGCGTTGGCCACCCCTCTCACTCCATCCGTCCCGAACAGTCTGTTCATTTTTTGTTCTCCTATTCTGTATCGGCCTTACTTACCTTGATTTTGATTTCTGCCGGCACGACCTTAACGGTCTGAAGCGTTTCTGCAGTATTCACAAAGATTTTAGCCGTCTGTTCACCGACGGAAGCGTCAGTGACATCGATATAAAGTTTTAAATCCTCCGCAGCAATGCTGCTCACGGTTCCCTTTTTTGCAGAAACCGTAACTGAAATGGACGTGTTGTCCATGTCTACACTTTTTCCTTTTGTCAGTCCTTCGATCAAAATTTCATCCGCGGAATAGGTGAAGGTTTTTGAACTCACCTCAATGATCGCGATCCCCGCACTGAGCTGCTGGTTGCTCGAAGCAAGTTCAACATCATCGGGAAGGATCACAGAAAGCGATACGGTTCCGTCTGCGGTCATTCCGGTAAGATCTACATCTTGCGTCGAAACCGATTCAAGATCCTTCAATGCTTCTTTCGTTCCTTTTACCCAAATCGTATCAGGGACTCTCGTTTCAGCACCATAGCCGTTCCCCGGATCACCGGTAAAGCTTACCTCCAGCGCAACTTGTTTGAGTGTATATATTTTCGCAAAGACATCGACATACTTTGCAGAGAGATTTACATTTTCAACGCCAAAACCTTCTTTGTCGATTGGGAGCACTTCGGCCTGCACCGTAGCGCCCTCCGCAGAAAGCTGTTCAAGCGCAACCATCACACGAATCTTTGCAACCCTTGCAACATCGGATTTCGCTCCGGTCACTTCGATCTCTTCCGGCTTGATTTCTACAGCTCCGACTTCTTTCTCGTCGCCTAAAGACCCGGTGTATGCAATTTCAACAGGTTTGCTGACAGCAACGAGGGTTTCCAGCTTCACCTCTATTTTTTCAGATCTTACTTCTACAAGTTTCACATCCTCAGGTACAGTGACCGTGACCGGAACCACATTCTGTCCTTCACTCCAGCCAAAGAGATCTGCCTCGGCTACGATTTCCGTTCTGTCCATTGCCGCAATATCAGCACGCGTTCCCTCGACAACAACGTCGACGGTAAAATCAGCATCTCCTTCAACCGCAAGACCTCTCGATGTCAGCGACTGCACATTGAGAAGCTCGACAGAAACATTATCTATGACCTGGGTCGTCGTCGGATTGACCTCTCCGATAACATAGGCCCAAAGGACAAGCGCAATGATTATAGAAAGGATGATGTTTATCGTCTTTTCTTTTTCGGGACTCGCCGTTTTCTTTTTGTCGTTTTTATTCGTCATTTCCTTTGTCCCTCCTCCTGAAAAGTTTGAGCAGGAAGCCGACATTCCCATCAGGCGGAAGCTGGCTAAGGTAAATGCCGAGCAATGTCTTTTCTACTGTTTTCAAATCAAGGAAACGCGAAAGCTTCCCGTCTGCCGCAAGCGAAATGATGCCCGTTTCTTCAGAAATGATGAGTACGAGCGCATCGGAATGTTCTGTGATCCCCAAGCCTGCGCGATGGCGCGTGCCGAGATCTTTGCTCAGTGTCCTGTTTTGAGTGAGCGGAAGCACACAGCCTGCAGCGATGATGCGATCTCCCCTTATGATCAGGGCTCCGTCATGAAGCGGCGCTCCGTCATAAAAAACAGCACCAAGAAGCTCTTCGGATATTTCCGCATCAAGCGGCGTCCCGGATTCTATAATGTCAGTAAGCGAAATTTCTCTCTCCATGACGATCAGTGCGCCGATCTTATTTGCAGAAAAGAAATCGACCGCCTTGATGATCGTCGATGTGATTTGCTTTGCACGTTCTTTGTTGATCTCTCCAAACTGTTTTCCGATAAATTTGCTTCGCCCGATGTATTCAAGGCCTCTGCGCAATTCAGGCTGAAAAACGATGATCAGCGCGATGACGCCTAAAGTAAGGGTGCCTTCCAATATCCAATTCAAAGTATGCAGGTTGAAAATCTGGGATGCAAAGGTCGCCGCAACAAGAAAGAGCAAGCCCTTAACAAGCTGGACGGCTCTGGTTTCTTTGATAAAGCAAAGAATTTTGTACACAACAAAAGTAACGATTGCCACATCGATGACATCCGTTATTCTAAATCCAGATATGATATTTGAAATCATGTCGGACATTTGCTCTCCCCTTATTTTAGTTACTATCCAATTGTATATAATTAATGGTAAAGTTTCAATACAAATCCCTCAAAGAACACAATAAAAAACCGGAGGGGCGATCCCCTCCGGCGAATGAAACAAACGATCGATCAATAATTTGGTTCAAGCAGACCATAGGTTCCGTCTTTTCTCTTATAAACGACCTGAACTGATTCCGTCTCCATATTAAGGAAAATATAGAAAGTATGTTCAAGAAGCTCCATCTGCATGACCGCCTCGTCAACAGACATCGGCATCAGATCAAAGGTCTTCTTTCTCATGATCTGCGTCTCAGCGGATTCAGGCTCGACCGCCTCCGGAATATCAGCAAAAATAAACTCTTTGTGTTCCTTGTGTTTTCTTTGGAGTTTCGTTTTAAAACGTGATATCTGCGACGAAAGCTTGGCTATGACGTTATCGGTTGCTGTATAAATGTCAGGCGTCTCATCTTCCGCTCGGAAAATAGTTCCCTTTGCATTGATCGTGGCCTCTACCTTTTGTCTCTCTTTCTCCACGGAAAGCGTAACATTGGCGATGATATCCTGTGAAAAATACTTTCCCAACCTTTCAAATTTTGTTTCAATGGTATCCTTGAGGTGATCGCCTGCGCTGAAATTCTTGCTGCTGATAATAAGCTTCATGCTAATTCCCCCTTCATGTGATCGAAAATTAACTTTAGTGATGTATTCTACAAAACCCGTGCCTAACCTTTATTTTCCCATTAAAAAATATATTCAATCATAATTCAGAAAAATAAATGTCTTGACTTAATTTTATTCACATATATTGCCTATTTTTCGGGCTTTCCAAACTTCATTCACGGTCTGTTGATACTGTGGATAACTCTGTGTATAATTGAAAACTCAACCTTTCCAATGTGGATACTTTGAGTTCGCATGATTATGCATTAATAATTGGTTAATGATTTCACATGCGCTATTTTTCGTTCATTTTTCAACGTTATGCTTGTTTGTATAAAGATTCACTATCTTTTCGCTTTTTTATTCACAAAAAATATTTTTCTTTTTTTATTCCTGTGGAAAACTATATTTTGTTCTCGCGTTTTTCCTCCGAGAGTCACAAATTTGCTGTAGAAGTCACATAATGGAATTGCTCGGCTGACCTGATCTTTGCCCCCACACACGCCGGCCGGTTTTTATTCCTCCCTGGGGAGACCGACAGGACTTATATCTAGCTACGCCATGATCACTGCCGCCTTGCGAACAGCTTACGTGGGTCCCTTTGCCCGTAACTGGCATGGACTTTCAATCACAGACCCGAGCAATTCCATTATGTGACTTTTGTTGACGAATCTGCACCGGCGGCAAACGTCATTACATAAACGCAGGATGCTCCTGCGTCTAACAAGACCTCCGTACAGCCGGCTGCGGTGCTCCCCGTGGTAAAGACATCATCGACAAGCAGGACCGATTTTCCTGAAACCATGCTTTCGTTGCCTTTTTTAAGCGCAAAGACATCCTGTACATTTTCACGGCGCTCAGATGCGGAAAGGCGGCTCATCGGCGTTGTGTCTTTTATTCTTTTCAGCAAATGAGGATGACAGGGCTTCCCCTGTTTTTTTGAGATCGCTTTGGCAAGAAGGGCCGCTTGATTGTAGCCTCTTTGTTTTTCCTTTTCCCTGCTCATCGGCACAGGAACGATCAGATCCTCGTCAATACATTCAACCGCCAGGCGCTCATACATAAGCTGTCCGAAGGGGGCTGCAAGATATGGTTTTTCTTTGTATTTCAGTTCGTGCACCAGTTCTCTTTCCGTATGTCCATAGCGCACACAGGTAAAGCCTTTCTCAAAAGGTCTCTCCTCGTTTCTGCAATCTTCGCATTGCCCTCCGGTCGAGTGCAGATTGAGCGGTTTTCCGCATTTTTCGCAATTATCACGATTGGCCCATGAAAGGATCCTTACACAGGAAGGGCAAAGAGAATAAAAGGCGCTTTCATCGATTGGCTTCCCGCAGCAAATGCAATAGATGTTTCCGGGGAAAACCAGATCGAGCAGACCATCGCCAAGCGTCGTGATCCAAAAAAATGCTTTTTCTTTTAATAATGCTTTATTCATAGCTTTCACACAATGCTTTCAGGCAAGAAATTCCCGGAGCTTTACAGCAAGACCCGAATAGCGTTCGATGATGCGGTTGTTATCGATCATCGCGTGCATCTTGTCCTCCGAACCGACTAGGATCACAGCCTGTTTTGCCCGCGTGACTGCCGTATAAAGAAGGTTTCGCGTTGCAAGCACGGGCGGGAACCAGGAAACAGGCATGATGACGAGAGGGAATTCACTTCCCTGGCTTTTGTGTACGGTGACTGCATAAGCAAGTTCCAGTTCATCTAGCTGTGAAAACTCATATTTTACATATTTATTGTCGTCAAAGACGACTGTGATTTCATTGTAATCCGTATCGATCGTTTCGATAAACCCGCAGTCTCCGTTGAATACACCGCGTCCGTCGCTGAAATCGTCTGCTTTTTTCCACTCCATCTGATAATTGTTTCGGATCTGCATCACCTTGTCTCCAACCCGAAAGATCCGGTCCCCGAACTTCTTTTCCGCACGGCTTGCCGCGGGCGGATTCAGGATCTGCTGCAATTCGCGGTTCATGTTGATGCAGCCAAGCACACCTTTGCGCACAGGGGTCAGTATCTGAACGTCTCTGAGTGGATCGCAGCCCTCAAAATACGATGGCAGCCGTCTTGTGCAAAGATCTTTGATCGTAGTCAACATTTCTTTTTCCGTCTTTCTGCGAAGCAGGAAAAAGTCCTTGTCTTTTTCATTGCAGTCGGGATAATCCCCTTTATTTATCTTATGGGCATTGACAACGATCAGGCTTTCCTTGGCCTGCCTGAAAATTTCGTTGAGCTTGACGGAAGGCAAAGCTTCACTTTCGATCATATCGCGAAGAACATTTCCCGCACCGACCGAGGGAAGCTGATCCGAATCGCCTACGACGATCAGCCTCGTACCCGGTGAAATCGCTTCAAGGAGGCCTTTCATAAGGAGGATGTCTATCATAGAAGCCTCATCGATGATGACTGCATCACATTCCAGCGGGTCCTCTTCATTTTTTCCAAAACGCATATTTTCTTCGCCCTCGGAATAATAGTATTCCAAAAGGCGATGTATCGTAGATGCAAGGTGCCCGGTCGTTTCCGTGATCCGTTATGCCGCTCTTCCCGTAGGCGCTGCAATCACGGTTTTAAAACCACTGTGTACCAGGATCGCCATGATCGTGTTGATGATCGTAGTTTTCCCCGTTCCCGGCCCGCCGGTGATCACAGTCACTCCGTTTCCGAGAGATGCTTTGACCGCAAGCCTTTGATTTTCAGAAAGTTTGATTCCCGTCTGCCGTTCCGTGAGATCGATCAATTCATCGACCTTTGCATTTACTGGTTTCAAAACGGCGCGTTCGATTTCCATGAGCTTTCTTGTGACTTTTTGCTCTGCGAGAAAGTATGCCATCGGATAGATGACGGCGCGTCCTTCGATCGTCTCGATATGAAGATCCCCGTCAAATGCCATTTCAACAAGCGTCTCATGGACTTCTTCTGAACTGATATCCATAAGTTCAGCCGCTTTTTCGCAGAAATGTTTGAGCGGGACAAAGGTATGTCCTTCATTGACAAAAGCCCACAGGCCATAATCGATGCCGCTTTTTATACGATGCGGATCATGCGGATCCATCCCGAGCTTTTCGGCAATTTTATCAGCCTTTCGAAAACCGATGCCGAAAATATCATCCACCAGTTGATACGGATTTTCTTCGACCGCTTTGATCGTATCCGTTCCGTAAACCTTATATAATTTCATGGCATAGCCGGTAGATATCCCATACTGTTGAAAATATAGAACGATCCGTGCAAATTCCCTGTGCGCACGAAACGCTTCGGCCACAGAAGCAGCTTTGACCTTTCCGATCCCCTCGATTTCCGTGAGCCTTCCAGGTTCTTCTTCAATGATGCGCAGTGCATCTTCTCCGAAACGTTTTACGATGGTTGCCGCGGTTTTGGGGCCGATGCCTTTAAGCACTCCGGAAGCCAAAAATCCTTGGATCCCTTCGAGGCTTTGCGGGATCTCCTCGTGGTAGGAATCAAAAGCAAACTGTTCCCCATAAGTCGGATGGGTTTTCCAGCTTCCTTTAAAAAGAAAAGTTCGCCCCTTATCGGGTGCCTGAAGATATCCAACCGCAGTAAACGGCTCTCCGGTTTCTTCCGTCTCGATAAGCGCGATCGTGTATCCATTTTCTTTATTATGATAAATGAGCTCCGCGAGGATGCCTTTTCTTTCTTCCATCAGTACCGCCTATTTTTTATTGATGCCGCGAATCCGATCACGCAGCGAAAGATTTGGGCGTTTGATCGATTTCAACAATTTTTGTTTGTTGTTCATGCCGGGATCTTTGAGAACAGTCTGAAGCATTGCGTCCAGCATATCGCCGATTTCTTTTCCCTCCGGGAAGCCTGCTTTGAGCAAGTCTTCACCGTTTACTGCAAGTTCGTCAAGGAAAAGCGGTTCTCCGCTTTTTTGGATGTCGGAAAGAAGCAGGCAGCGGCTCTCGATCAAGCCGTTTTCACCGCCAAAGACTTTTTTGTATTCAAGCAGCAATTTTACCGTGGCTTCAAATTGAGCTCTTCCAAGCGGCGATACCAGGCGCTTGATCTCATACCGGTCTGACGCAAGAAGCAGTTCCCTGATCGATCCGAGGTTTCGTTCCAGTTTCTTTACGCTTTCCCCGTCGATGCCCAGTGCTTTGGCCGCTTTGACCGCTTTTCTCTTTTCAACGCAGCAAAAGAGCATCGTTCTCCTTACTTCAAGTTCGGGAGAAGACTCGTCGATCTTCTGCATCATCAGAGAAAAGTTTGCTTCCTCGCGTTCGCCGTCCGGGGGATAGCAATCTGCCAAAAGAAATGGCATCACGCCTGCAGAAATGCACATCCGCAAAGCTTTTCCCGCGTTCGCCGAAACCAGAAGCTTATCAAATTCCTCTCGTCTTCGGTCCATACTGATCTGTCCGAGAAGATGTACCGTCTTTTGCATCGAGGTAAATGTTTCAAGTGCGATGTCAAAGCCAAGCTGTCCTGAAAACCGAAGTCCCCGAAGGATCCGCAGGGGGTCCTCCGCAAAGCGATCTTCTGCTTTTCCGATTGCCCGAAGCATATGGGCTTTCAGGTCTCGCTGCCCCTCGAAGGGGTCGATCAGGCCTTCTTCCGCTGAATAAGCCATTCCGTTGATCGTAAAATCACGTCGTGCCAGATCTTCTTCGATCCGCTCTGTCAAAATGACTTCATCGGGTCTTCTATAGTCCGAGTATTTCCCGTCTATTCTCATTGCGGCAATGTCCGCGATCGTATTTTCTTTTTCAACGCGAACGACTCCGTATTTTTCTCCGATCAGTCGGCTGTCAGGAAACAGCGCCGCGATTTCCTCCGCGGATGCCGCCGTGGCGATATCCCAATCGACCGGTTCAATCCCGAGCAAAGCATCGCGAACAGCGCCTCCGACCGCGTAGGCTTTGTATCCTGCCATTTTTAAGCTTTCCAAAATCGAAAGGATTCCCTTCGGCAATTCAATGTTCATGCGGGAGTTATTCCCCTTTCACCTTATAAAGTCTGCGGTTGTCGAGCGTCCATATTTTTTCAGAGAAGCCGCCGGCTTCGGTTCCGAGCAGAGCCTCTTCCATATCATACATTCTTGCATCGACGATATCCAAATAATGAAGGATCTCAGCTTCCGGAAACAATGGCCTTTTCGGGCTTCCGAATTCCGGTTCATAGTGATGCGTGAGGATCATGTGTTCAAGCATGACAGCCTTTTCGCGGCCCATTCCAAGTTCTCCCGCTAAGCGCTCAATGGTCCTGACTCCCTGCACCAGATGGCCGAGCAGATTTCCCTCAAAGGAATAACCCGTTGCGATCCCGTTTTCATCGGCTTCGATTTCGGTCATTTTTTCCATATCATGGATGATGACTCCCGTTATGACGAGATCCCGGTTCAGATTGGTGTAAACCTGGCAAAACTGTTCACCCATCATGATCATTCTCTTCATATGATATAAGAGTCCGGCCATCTCCGCATGATGGTTTTTTACCGCAGCCGGATAATACATCAATTTTGTATGATTGTCAGACAAGACACGTTCGCACAAAGCCTTAAGCTCGGGATCCGTCATCTTTGCGACAGCCTCTTCAATATAGTTGAGCATATAATCAGGTTTTTCAGGTGCTGCTTTGATGAAGTCTTCCATGGCGATCTCGTCCTGCGGCACTGCTTTACGAAGTTTCAGCACCTTGAACTGCTTCATCCCGTTCCACTCCGTCACCTGTGCTTTTAGCTTTACGATATCACCGCTTTTGATTTCATTGAGCGAGGGCAGTTCCGTATCGGCAACGTCCCATTTTTTCCCTGTGATCTCCCCAGTGCAGTCTCCAAGCAAAAGATCAAGATACTGTTTCTTGTTTGATCCAATCTTTATTGCAATGGCTTTCACCATAAAAAAATCCTGTACTTCTTCCTCCGCGGAAAGCAGGTTGATATAACATTCTTTCATTCTGATCCTCCAAATCTGTCTTTTCCCTTTTTTAGCCGGGAAATCAAGCTTCATTCATTATATACTATAAACGTCGTTGCGTCCTGTTTGAAATTTTTCTATGCAGTAAAAAGGATATACTTCCTTTTTACATTTGTCAATATTTTACTTTTTTTCTGCAATTCCTAACTTGCGAAAGCAATGAAAAAATTGTTCATTCGACTTTTTTCTGATATACTCTCTTCGTAATATTCTTGATGTTTTTAAGAAAGGAAACGAAGACCGTCATGAAAAAACTGAGCATTTATATTGTTTGTTTTATTTTGGTGATTTCTTCCGGCTTAGTCAGCATCGCCTCCGGGGCTGAAGCAGTGACATCCACTACCGGCAAAATCAGCGGGCGCAATTTCCAGCTTGTCTATATCAGTCCGAAATCGGGTGTCACCAGTCAGATCGCCCTGGCCAACAGCAGTGTTGTTTCCGATAAGGCAACAAAAACTATCATTGATGCGGCCGCAGCCGTTTCTGGCAAAAAAGTCCTTGCTGCTGTCAACGGCGGTTATTTCAACGCCTATTACACCGCTTCAAAAGGCATCAGCTACCCTTCCAACTGCCCCCGTGTCTATGCCTCCATCATACAAAACGGAAAGCTGGTCAACGGCGGGGGCACCAAGCAGGTGGCCACTCTGGGCTTTGACTCTTCCGGCACGCCTCTGATCGATTGGGTATCCTTTTCTCCGAAAGTGACTTTCAACGGTTCTGTCACCATCACGCCCTGGGGCCTTAACAGTTATTTTGCGGATCAGGGGGCCATCATGCAGTTTACCGATGAAATGACTCTGGCCGTTACGGCAGATCCTTCTTCCAAAATCATTTATACAGAGGATGGTGCCGTGACCAATATTACGGAGGGTGGA
>CAZKCB010000050.1:0-11159 GCA_964550965.1 uncultured Oscillospiraceae bacterium | reverse complement strand
AAAGTCAAAATTGATCACGTGGGAAAGTTCTTCTATATCGATCCCTCTCGCCGCGATGTCTGTCGCAACCAGAACTTTTGTTTCTTTTGTTTTGAAATTATTCAGAGCCATCTGCCTTGCACCCTGTGATTTTCCGCCGTGGATCGCCTGCGCCTGTATGCCTGTTCTGGCAAGATCTTTTACGACCTTATCGGCACCGTGCTTTGTCCTTGAGAAAACAAGCGCCGAATCGATTTTTTCGTTTTTCAGAAGATCGGCAAGCAGTGATTTTTTATCTTTTTTCCCGACAAAATAAAGGGATTGCTCTATGATATCCACGGTCGATGAGATCGGCGTTACCGCAACCTTTACGGGATCCGTCAAAATGGTTTTGATGATAGGCTCGAGTTCTGCGGGCATCGTCGCCGAAAAAAGCATCGTCTGACGTCTCGAAGGCAGCAAGGCGATGACTTTTTTCATGTCCGGAAGAAAGCCCATGTCAAGCATGCGATCTGCTTCATCGAGGACAAAAAATTCGATCCGGTGAAGATCTATGAATCCCTGTCCGATCAGATCGAGCAGGCGGCCCGGTGTTGCGATCAGAATATCGATGCCCCTCTTCAGGATGTCCGTCTGTGGTTTTTGGCCCACTCCGCCAAAGATGACGGTATTTTTTAGCCTCAGGTTGCGCCCATAAGCATTGAAGCTTTCGCCGATCTGGATGGCTAGCTCTCGTGTCGGCGTCAGGATCAAAGCCCTTGTTTTTTTTTGGCCTTTCTGGTAGATCTGCTCCTCTGCAAGTTTTTGCAGGATCGGGATCGCAAAAGCCGCCGTTTTTCCTGTTCCGGTCTGTGCACAGCCAAGCAGATCTTTTCCGTCGAGCAAGGGCGGGATCGCCTGTCGCTGGATTTCGGTCGGTATCGTATATCCTTCGGCTTTTAAGGCCTCGCGGATCGGTAAAATCAAATTTAGTTTGTCAAATGACATGATTACTCCTTTTACTAAAAAAAGCCACTTTGCGAAAAAGTGACTCTAATTGCGTTGTTTTTTATATTGTCGCACACTTCACTATGTGTATTAAGCATTAAAATTATATCATTCCGCTTGCATTATGTCAAACAGCTTGGCGTTCTGCCTCGGCGACCTTCATCATCACAGCGCATTCGATGCGTTTGCGGTGAAGATCACAACCGAGCGGATAGATCGCCGTGATACTTCCACAGGCATGATAGGCATTTGCCGCACAGCCTCCGCTGCAGTAAAGCCTTGCGAAGCAATCCATGCACTCTTTTTTCTCATATACGTTGCAGGAGCTGAACTCCGAAAGCGCTTCCGTGTTCTTGACTCCATCATAAATGTTTCCGAGCAGATATTCCGGATCGCCCACAAACTGATGACAGGGGTAAAGATCCCCGCCGGAAGTGACCGCCATGTATTCGGTGCCGACGCCGCAGCCGGAAACACGTTTGACGATGCAGGGCCCGCCGGAAAGATCGATCATGTAATGGAAGAAAGTAAAACCTTCACCTTTTTCCGAGCGCTTTAACATTTCGACAGCCAGACGTTCATATTCTGCGCAAAGCTTGGGAATATCTTCTTCCGTCAGCGCATACGGTTCAGAAGCCGGTGCTACAACAGGCTCCATAGAAAGTTGTTTGAATCCGAGATCCGCCAGATGCAGAATGTCACTTGCAAAGTCGGTATTGTAATGCGTATAGGTTCCGCGGATGTAGTAATTTTCCTGTCCGCGCAGTTCAGCCATTTTTTTGAATTTCGGAAGGACCTGATCGTAGGTTCCGCTTCCATTTGCAAGAAGGCGCAGGCGGTCGTTGACCTCTTTGCGGCCGTCAAGGCTAAGTACGACGTTGCTCATTTCGCGGTTCGCAAATTCCATGATCTCATCATCGAGAAGAACACCGTTTGTCGTCAGCGTAAAACGGAAGACTTTGTTGTGGGAAGCTTCCTGGCTCCGGCCATACTCGACAAGCTGTTTGACCACTTCGAAATTAAGAAGCGGCTCTCCGCCAAAGAAATCGACTTCGAGGTTTTTTCGGTCGCCCGACTGCTCGATCAGAAAATCCAGTGCGCGTTTTCCTGTTTCAAAGCTCATCAGAGAGCTTTTTCCCTGGTATCTTCCTTCACCTGCAAAGCAATAGTCACAGGTCATGTTGCAGTCATGCGCGACAAGAAGACACAAGGCCTTGACAACGGACTGACGGTTTTTGAACGAAGCGGCGATTCCGGCATAAGGGTCTTCCGAAAAAAGCTGTCCCGCCTTTTTCAATTCTTCAATGTCAGAAAGGACCTCCCTGATTTCTGCCTCGTCGACATCAGGCACTTCCTTGTATTCCAAAAGCATCTCCTGCACGATCTCGTCTGCGTTTTTGGTTTCATATAGTGCAATGATGTCATAAGCGAGCTCGTCTACTGAATGGATCGCGCCGCTGTTTCCGTCGATGATGATGTTGTATCCGTTGCTTTTATACTGGTGGATCATAGTTTTTCCTTTCCGGGAAATGCCCGGTAAAATAAAAATCGCTGCATTACTGGTTTACAGCCATGCAGCGATACTTGCCGTGATTATTTTTTACACTGTTCACACTGCTGATTTGCAATGCTGCAAGAAGTTTTGCTGGCAGACTGGCAGGAAGTCTGGCACTCGCCGCAACCGCCTTTTTCTGCTGATTTTACTAAATCTCTGGTTGCCAGAGTCTTGATTCTTTTCATCTTGATCGTTCTCCTTCATCTTTTAACTCACCCGATCCACAGATTGAATTGCAGGTGAACTTATTTTTTATTGACCGTCTTTTACCATACCAAATTTCAGGCTCACTGTCAATACTCGCACTTCTTCTTAAGTCTTTCATTTGCCCTCCACAAATACAACACACTTTTATGCGATTCTATAGCTACCAGCAAAATTCTCTGGCGAAAGGAAAATCCAAAATGCGATCCATCCAAAAAGAAATCCAGCAAAAAACAATACTGCTTCCAGTATTGATACTCACCTTCTTTCTGATCCTTGCGGTCTTTGCGGAATCGGTATATGCCGATTCCGCTTGTCCGAAAGGAAAATCCTGCACGACTCCCGGCTGCCACCTATACACGGATTCCAACGGCAACAGTCTGTGTGATCTTGCGGAAGGCGTCGACAGCAACGCACAGGAAGCAGCGCCGCTTCCCGACGCAAACAGCGAAGCAAACACTTCGGACGCAGAAGTCGCAAACCCAGACACGACCGAAAGCTCAAGTGCCAGCGAGCGCTTGCCTGTGAATATACTGATCCCGGTTTATTCAGGATTTTTGGTCCTGGCAACGATCCTGGCAAAATGGAAGCTGTCAAAGAAGCGCCGTGACTATCTTCGAACGGTTCTGCTTTTTCTTTCTCTCGGGATCCTCGGTTTCTTTTTCGGAGGCTGTATCTGCCCGATCGGCGGACTTCAAAATCTTCCTCTCAAATTGGCCGGTGTCGCTTCAGGCTCTTATCTAAACTGGCTTCTGATCATGCTGCTCCCGATCCTATTCCTGCTCGTTGCGGGGAGGGTCTTTTGCAGCAGCGTCTGTCCAATGGGCGCCGTGCAGGAGCTTCTCTTTAAAGTCGGAGGAGTCTTTCATCTGAACAAAGGTAAGCCGGGGCTTTCGAAGGTAAAATGGATCCGCTTTATCAAGTATCCTGTTTTGGCCTGGCTCATCGTTTTTACTGCGCTGACCGGCTATACACTGTTTTGCGGAAATGACCCCTTCCTGACTTTGTTCACCCTGCAGGGGAGCATCGTGTCCCTCGTTCTTTTGGTGTCGATCCTAATAAGCTCTTTGTTTTTCTCGCGGCTCTGGTGCAGAGCCATCTGTCCCTACGGAGCTTTGCTGGGCATCATCAGCGGGATCGCTTCCCTTATGCATCTTCGCACTACACCGGGCGGAGGCGACCTTCGCTGTAATTCCTGCAGCGGCTGCGGATCATGCGCCCGGGAGTGCCCAGTCGATGCGATCACGGTCACGCGAGCTCAGGGCGAAGCGATGCTCGAAATAGATCCCTTTGAATGCATCAATTGCAAAAAATGCGTAGACAAAAATTAACTCTCAAACAGAAAAACGGAAAGGAACTAAAAATGAAAATCCAAGTGAAACAAACATTTAAAAAAATTATCCTCTGCCTGATGCTCGGTCTGAGTCTGGCTTCTGCTACGGCAGTCAGTGCGGGAGTTTTTGCCGCAGAATCGCCCCAAAGCGCAGAAACGGCTTCTGCCAATGGCAAAGAAAATACAACAACAACGATCCTTGCTTCCTCGACAGATCCCGGTTCTGCCGAGGATTCTCCTTGCACGCAATATGGCGGCTGCGGTCTTTCGTGCGCGGGCTGCTCTATGCAATGCTTTTAGACCCTTCTGATTTAAAAGGGGGGCTGTCTGAAAAAGAAAAATTTCAGACAGCCCCCCTTTATTTGTTCTTGATTTTTTTCTATGATTTGCTATTTCTCGAACGGCTCATAGACCCTCTTCAAATAACCATCGCTGCAATAAAGTGCCGCCGCCGGATTATTCCCGAGGACTCTGTCTTTTGAAATAAGGACCGTACAGGGCGCGTCCGCATTTTTAAAAAACAAACTGTCGTGACCGACACAAAGCCCCATGACAATGTTAAACTCCGTCCCTGCTTCATTAAGAAACATCGCCTGTCCGATCGGATTGCACATTACTTCTCGCGTGCCGGGTCTTAGTTTTTGCTCGTCTGTAAGGCCTATCGTTTCTTTTGTGAGGCAGCTGAATTTGCAGTTGACCGAAACAAGCTCGAGGCCATGGGCCCGAAAGATCTTTGCGAGCGTTTCCGCTTCCTTTTTTAGTCCGATGCAAAAGGCCAGTCCGATCTTTTGATAATCCATCGACTTGCAGAAACGGATCGTTTCTTCGACTCTCGTCCAGCGACAATATCCTTCGGTTTCGATCAAAGCAGCTTTATAGGCAAATTCTTTTGTCTCGTCAGTGTAACATTCCCTGCTTTTTTCGATCAAAGGCGTTTCCGCCATCGGGCAGGAGGAAGGCGCATGTTCCATATCTCCGCTATAACAGGCTCTTAATTTACAATCCGCACAATACAGCATAGCAAGCCCCTCTCTTTTGAGTTATATCTTTTCGGATTTGAACTCCGCTGTTTCCTTTTCGATCACATCTGCGGCGTGCTCCAACCAATCGCCCTCAAAGAGCTCTATCATGCCTCTGTCGCACATTGCCGAAAAGCGGGGATCGATCGGAAGCCTTGCGAGCACTTCAAGATCATATTCTTTGGCGATCTCATCAATGTGGCTGTCGCCGAAAATCTTATAATCCTTGCCATTGTCCGGGCAGGTGAAGTATGACATATTCTCGACAAGGCCAATGATCGGAATGTTCATCATGTTTGCCATCTTTACTGCTTTTGTAACGATCATCGAAACAAGCTCCTGCGGGGAGGCTACTACAATGATACCATCCACTGCCATCGCTTGGAAAACGGTGAGGGGCACGTCACCGGTACCCGGCGGCATATCGACGAACATATAATCTACGCCGCTCCAAATCACGTTCGACCAAAACTTCTTTACGGTACCCGCAATGACGGGGCCTCTGAACACGACAGGATCCGTATCATCAGGAAGCAGCATATTGATCGACATCACATCGATTCCGGTCTTCGATTTGACCGGAAAGATCGCATCGTTTGTGCCCTGCGCTTTTTCAGTGAGTCCAAATACTTTGGGTATGGAGGGGCCGGTGATATCGGCATCCAATATCGCAACATGATTTCCGCGCCGTGCCATAGTGACCGCAAGCAGAGACGTGACGAGAGATTTCCCAACGCCTCCCTTTCCGCTGACGATTCCAATGACTTTTTTGACATCGCTCATTTCATGAAGTTTTTCCGAAAAATCGGGTTTTTCCTGTTCTCTGTCTGCACAGCTTTCTCCGCAGCTTTCGCAATTATGCGTGCAATTTTCGCTCATTTTGTAACTCCTTTACATTGCTTTTTTTGTTTAGATGACATGTGTGTGTTATTTATAATATTTTCTGACTGCCTGTTGACAGATAGTCTATCTTATCGCCCATAACAGACTTAAGTCTGTTATAAGATTCCGTTCCGGTGCAATGACAGGTATAGAACATCGCCCCCGTTTCCAAAAGATATTTCCCGATCGCATCGACCGTTTCCGGATCCTCATTTTTATTGAAAGAACGATCATACAGGTGGAACCCGCCGATCACAAAATCCGGATAGTTTTTGTATTTCTTACGATATGCTTCCAGTATATTCACGATCCCGTTATGGGCACAGCCTGCAACCAAAACGGTTTTCCCGCTTTCACGAATCATCAGATTCTGCTCATGAAAAAAACGGTCCGGCTCAAATACGCCTTTGTTTCGGACAAAGAGTTGGGCATTTCCGGAGGGGCAAAAGAGCTCACCTTCTGCGCCTGAAAACAATTCCAATTCCTCATCGATAACAAACGTCTCTTTAGTAAAGACAAAGCGCTCATTCGGCAAAAGTCCCTGATCGAGACCAATGTATTTTTTCTCGCCGCTTATACTGTTTGCGTAGTGTTCTCCAAACGCTTCCGCTTGCAAATAGACTTTTGCGTTTTTGTTTTTCTCCAAAAAAACGGCCAGGCCTCCCCCGTGATCGTAGTGTCCATGAGAAAGCACTGCCAGATCGACCGAGGCCAGGTCGATGCCCATTTTTTCTGCATTTTCTGCAAAAAGCGCACTGGCGCCTGTATCGAAAAGCACTTTGTGCTTCTTTGTTTCAATATATAAACTGAGCCCGTGCTCACTCTTCAAATCCTTGTTTTCTGATTTGTTTTCGACTAAAACACGGATCTGCAGATCGTCAGATCCCAAACATCCGCGTCGGTGACATCCGCCTTGTCCGCAAGGTTTTTTCTGTCCGTCACAAAGCTCGTATTCGCCGCCTTCGATCCAAAGAACCTTTCCGTTTACAAGCGACTGCGCAAGTTTTTTTCGCGCATCATTATAGATCCCTTGAACCGTTGTACGCGCAATGTTCATACGGCTGGCACATTCCTCCTGGGTCATGTTTTCCAGGTCGATGAGGCGAATGGTCTCATATTCGTCGACACTCATATGTACAAAATTTTCAGCGTTTGGCGCCATACCAAGCGGCCCAAAGTGATCGCTTTCCGGCAAACAGCAAACCCGCCTCCATTTTCTTGGTCTTGACATGGATCGTTCCCCTTTTTTTTTGCGTTTGTGGCATATGTCACATTGCCTCTTATTATATCTTTTTATCGACATATGTCAATAAACCTTTTGGTATTTTGCCTATAGCGATTCGCAAAGCTTCTTTATTTTTTCTCCCGGTCTTACTCCAAGTTCTTTTTCGAGAAAATCCAGATATCTCAGGTAATGTTTTTTTGCTTTTGCCGCATTTTGCAGACGGAGGTAGCATTCGATGAGTTTTATGCTGACTTCTTCCTCGTAAGGGTCAAGTTCGTATGCTTCCAGCAAGGCGATCTCTTCTTTTTCCGGGAAATTAGTCTTCTCATAAATCGCAGCCAGTTCAAGCAAGGCTTTGTGGCAGCGTCTTTCGATGCGCTCGCGTTCGAGAAGCGCCCATTCATAATTTTCTCCGCGAAAGTAGGGTTCTTTGCAAAGCAAAACCAACTCTTCCAATTCAGACTGGCTGCTCGCTTTCTCCAATTCGCGAAAACGCCGTGTATCTAAAAAGACCTCGCCGACAGACATCTTATATCTGTTGTCGATTTGGATCAATGCGCGGCTGATCCCATAATCCTCAAGCGCTTTTCGAATATAGTAGACCCCATTATAGAGGGCTTTGATCGCTTTCTCCGGATCTTCCTCCGGCCAGAGGATCTCAAGAAGCTCTTCCTTCGTCCGCCCTCTTCCCTGATCGTGAAGCAAGAAAGCAAACAACTCTTTCATTTTTTCGGTTCTCCACTTCAGCGGAGGCTCGTCTTCCCATTGCACCGGAAAGTGTCCGAAACATTTGATCTGCAACTTCTTGCTCTGCCTGGACTCCTTTGGGCCTACCCTTCTGACCAAAGTCTCAATGGTTTTATCCAGACGTTCTTTCTGGATCGGCTTTAAAATATAATCGATCGCATGAACAGAAAATGCTTCGAGAGCGTACTGATCATATGCTGTCACAAATATGATTTTTGTATCCGGACTTTTTTCGTTGAGCAAAAAAGCCATCTCCATGCCGGAAAGACGCGGCATGTTGATATCCAGAAACAGTGCTTCCGGCCTCAGGATCTCAAGCTCTTTGAGTGCTTCTTCCGCATCCGAAAAGCGCCCGATGACTTCGATCTCCGGATATCTGCTTAAGTGATGCTCTAATTCCATCAGTGCAGGTCTTTCATCATCCACCAGTATCACACGTATCATCTTTTTCTTTCTCCTTTATTTCTGATCGGGATCGTCCAGGCGATCTCGGTTCCTTTGTTTTTTTCACTTTTGATCGAAAGTCCTTGCCCGTAAAGCTTCCGCAGTCTGTTATCAATATTCAAAAGGCCGATGCCCTTCCCATATTCCTTTGTCGCAGTAAACTCACTCATTGCGCTCTTGATCCCAATGCCATTGTCTTTGACCGTACAGGATAGTCGGTTCTTTTCTTCGCTGATCATCACCTCCACTTTTCCACCTTCCGGTTTTGGCAGAATGCCATGAACGATGGCATTCTCGATCAAAGGCTGAAGGATCATAGTTGGGACCATGATTTCCTGCTTCTCGGGCACCTCAAACGTAACCTCTAAACGTTCATCGAATCTTGCCTTTTCAATGGAGGCGTAAGCCTGGGCCAATTCGATCTCGTTTTTCAGCGGAACGAATTGACTCATTTCTTTGATGTCAAAGCTGCGGCGAAGATAATTGCTGAAGTCGATCAGCAAATCCCTTGCTTTATCCATGTCATAGCGCGAAATGGCAATGAAAGTATTCAACGAATTGAACAGGAAATGGGGCTTGATCTGGGCCTGAAGGAATGATAATTCTGCAGCTGTTTGCCCGTCATAATATTCTTTTATTCTTTTCGATTGGATCAGGATCTGTAAAACGACCATGAGGAACACTGCAAAATAAAGCGTTTCGCCGGAGCTGTTGACTCTTTGGTTTGTCAAAGGCAGAAGAAGATCATGAACAGAGCTCAAAAGAAGGACGAATACGCTGATCATATTGAGCCAACCATCCCGATATCCTTTTTTAATGCCTGCGATAATGATGCTAAGCGCAAGAAGCGCAGAAGCAGCCGAAACCACATTGTTTATGTCTGCAAAACGAGTGTAAAAAAGAGGATCTGTAGTAAGATACAGGATCTGACACAGCATGACGAAGACAAAATATACACCCGCAACCACTTTTGAATATTTGGTGCGGAAAAGTTCATGCAAGTATAATATAAGGAAAAAGAAAACGGCATCGATCGAGGTATACCAAAGATAGATCAGTTCTTCGAGCGGAATATTCGAAATCCAGTTGCTGACGGTATATTGCCCGACCATATCAAGAGAGAGAGCCATAAACAGACAAAGTATCGCAAAATACAAATTTGATTTGAGTTTTCTGAAAAGGAAGAAAAGCATCAGATAGAACAGCAGAGTGATTGCCAGCACCCCAAGAAGAAAGGTTTCTTTTGCCATGAGTTTGTTGTCAAGCGCCAATACGCTTTCCTCTTCGCCAAAGTAAAGCCGATACCAAAAGCCTCCGGTTGCCGTGGCATGATTCGAAACATGAAGGATGACATCGAATTCCTCTGCCGGCGCTGCAAAGGTAACCGCCTGCGGGCGATATTCGCCAACTTCTTCTTTTCTGCTTTCTGCTGCTGTTCCGTTTGATGCAATAAGCTCATCATCAACGTACAGGCGGTAGGCACTCGAAAGAGGGTAGATCCGGAAACCAAGCATCGTTCCTTCCGGAAGCTCTGTTTTGACATGAAGCTGATAGGTCGCAAAGCCGGTTCCCGGCAATTTTTTCCCATCGATCTCATAGTCGTTCCAAATTTCGGGAACTTCTGCAAAAAGATCTGCTTTTTCTTCTTTCAAATCATCTTTTAACAAAAAACGATTCCAGTAAAAATTCCATTCGCCTTCCAGCGACATCGGCTCTTTATTCCGAAGATCAAAACCACGGAGATCAAGGATGCCTTTTTCAGCAAGGGGGGCATCAGAAAACACTGCAGGATCGCAGCCGGACAAAATCAAAAGAATAAATATGATCGGCAAAAACTTCTTAAGCCAGTTTGTCATAATATCTCCTTGCGGCTTGTTGCCACGCGGGCGAGTGGTTTTACACTTCATATTAACAACAACGCTGTTGATTGACAAGGGCAAAAACCGGGCATACAATTTAAATATAGATAGTTTGCATTTGCACGTTCCTTTTGAACCTACCGGGAGATAAAAGAATGAATCGATCTTTACACGCTATTATCGTTTTTTTGGTTCTTTTCAGCATGCTTTTCACCTGCGCTTGCAGCAGCCGTTCATCCTCGAGTCAAGAAGAAGACCGGAAACCTTTTGTGGCTGTCACGATACTGCCTGTAAAAGCTTTCGTGGAGGCGGTCACCGGCGATTTCGCAGAAGTCGTTTCTATGATCCCACCCGGCGGAAGCCCCGAAAATTTCGAACCCACAGCTTTGCAGATGGAGCAGTTCAGCGATGCAGTCCTCTACTTTTCAGTCGGCCTCCCTCTTGAAAAAGCAAAGATCCTCCCGGATGACAACATCGATGTCTGTGCGCTTGACAAAGAAGTTTCTAAGGTTTACCCCGATCGCTGCTTTGCCGACGGCGAGCGCGACCCTCACATCTGGCTTTCTCCAAAGAGGGCCAAAATCATGGTCGAAGCGATCGAACGCGAAATGAGTGCTCTTTATCCCGAAAAGCAAAGCTACTTTAAGAAAAATGCTGCAGCCTATCTTCAACAGTTGGATGAGCTTGACCAAAATCTTGTTTCTGTTCTTTCAACGATGAAACATAAAAGTTTTGTCACTTATCACCCTGCCTTTGGCTACCTTGCGGAAGATTATGGCATGAACATGTTTTCTTTGGAAGAAGAAGGCAAGGAAGCTACGCCGAAACATCTTCAGGAAATGATCGACCTTGCAAAAGAACAGAAGATCAAAGTGATTTTCTATCAGGCAGAGATCGACAGCAATCAGGCACAGGCTTACGCAGA